>JAYEHA010000174.1:0-3384 GCA_034659335.1 Bacillota bacterium | reverse complement strand
TTCATTAATTAAAAAATAATTTTTAGTTAACGAAATAGAGGTGATTATTACGAATTATAAAGAATATATTGAGGAATTATTAAAATTAAATGAGGAATATAATATAGATAATATTTCTGAAGTCTATTATTTTGCAAAAGAGGCTCATACTGGGCAAAAAAGAAAATCTGGTGAGGATTACTTTATTCATCCAGTTGAAGTTTCTTTAATTTTAGCTGAGATGAAAATGGATGAAGAAACAATCATAGCATCAATTTTACATGATGTAGTTGAAGATACTGTAATTACTAAGGAGGATATTAGAAAAAAATTTGGTGATACTATTGCCTTATTGGTTGATGGAGTTACAAAATTAACTAATCTTCATTATGAATCAAAAGAAATACAAAAAGGTGAAAATTTAAGAAAAATGTTTTTAGCAATGGCGAAAGATATTAGAGTTGTACTTATAAAATTAGCTGATAGATTACATAATATGAGAACGCTTGAATATATGTCCCCTATTAAGAAAAAAGAGAAAGCTATAGAGACAATAGAAATATATGCTCCAATAGCAGATAGATTAGGAATGTCTCAAATAAAATGGGAATTAGAGGATATTTCATTAGAGTATTTACAACCAGATAAATATGCCGAATTAGTCAAAATGATTAATACAAAACGCTCTGAAAGAGAAGAAATTATAAGAAAAAACATTGAATTGTTGAAAGAAAATATAAAAAAAGATATTAGTATTAAGTTTGAAATAAATGGTAGAGCAAAACATTTTTATAGTATTTATAAAAAGATGGAAGAAGGGAATAAGGAGTTTAATGAAATTTTTGATTTAATTGCTATTAGGGTAATTGTTAAAGATTTAAGGGAATGTTATTCCGTTTTAGGAATATGTCACACAATATGGGATCCGCTTCCAGGAAGATTTAAAGATTATATTGCTATGCCAAAATCAAATTTATATCAGTCACTTCATACTACAGTTATAACTAATGAAGGTGACCGATTAGAAATTCAGATTAGAACGGAAGAGATGCATAGAGTTGCTGAATTTGGTATTGCTGCCCATTGGATATATAAAGGTGGTAAAAAAGGTAAAACTGAGACTATAGATAAAAAATTAAGTTGGGTAAGAGAACTTTTAGAAAATCAAAATGAAAATACTGATCCAGAAATCTTTTTGGATTCAATAAAAGTTGATTTATATGTTAATGAGGTATTTGTATATACACCTAATGGTGATGTTTTTGAATTGCCTAGTGGTTCTACTCCAATTGATTTTGCATATAAAGTACATTCACAAGTTGGGCATCAGTGTGTTGGTGCAAAAGTTAATGGTAAAATTGTACCATTAGCTTATAAATTATCTTCTGGTGAGATTGTTTCTATTATTACTAAAAAAGGTTCAGGTCCATCAAGAGATTGGCTTAATATTGTTGAAAGTAATCACGCTAAAAATCGTATTAGACGATGGTTTAAAAAAGAAAGACATGATGAAAATGTTGAAAAGGGAAAAGCTATTTTTGAGAGAGAAATGAA
The DNA here is from genome assembly GCA_034659335.1 of Bacillota bacterium. Taxonomy (GTDB): domain Bacteria; phylum Bacillota; class Clostridia; order Peptostreptococcales; family Acidaminobacteraceae; genus HSG29. Next base: position 1,851 of record JAYEHA010000174.1, on the reverse strand, counting down.
AAGTGAACATCTTTCAATTAAAGATGATGTAAAAAAAGAATGGCTTAATTTAATTTTAAAAAGATTAAGTTTAGAGACAATGGAAGATTTATATGAAGCTATAGGTTATGGTGGAATATTAACAAGGCAAGTAATTCCTAAAATTAAAGAATTAAAACATGAAGAGGATATAAAAAAAGGTAAATTTGATCAAAAAAGATTAGAAAAAAGTACGATAAAGAGAATGAGGAATGTTGGAATTATTGTAAAAGGTCTAGACAATGTATTAACTCGTTTTGCAAAGTGTTGTAATCCGGTTCCAGGTGATGACATAATTGGTTATGTAACACAAGGAAGAGGTGTTACTATTCATAGAGTGGATTGTCCTAATTTTGTTGATTTGGAAAAATCAAAAGAAAGATTTATTGAAGTTCAATGGGATGAAAATAATGAAAAAAGTGCATATGAGGCTAAGATATTAATTGTTGGCAATGATAGAAAGGGTTTACTTTCTGAAATCACTGTGATTATTAATAAAGAAAATTTTATTGTTAATGGATTAAATGCTAAAAAAGATAAAAATGGCATTGCAACAATTGAGTTAGTTATTGAAATTATTAATAAAAAACATTTAAAAAAATTAATAGGTAATTTAAAAAAAATAGATGGAATACTTGATATAAAGAGAGTTATTAGCTAGGAGGAAGTATGAGAGCTGTAGTGCAACGTGTAACTAGTTCAAGTGTAAAAGTTAATAATAAGGTAGTTGGAAGTATTAATGCTGGTTTAAATATATTACTAGGAATAGAAAATAATGATGATGAATCTGATGTTAAATATTTAGCAGATAAAATAATCAATTTAAGAATATTTGAAGATGAAAATGAAAAGATGAATTTATCATTAATTGATACTTTAGGTGAAGTGCTTGTAATATCTCAATTTACGTTACAAGGTGATTGTAGAAAAGGTAGACGACCAAGCTTTATTGATGCAGCAAGACCTGAGAAGGCAAAGGTATTATATGAATTGTTTTTAAAGTATATTAAAGATAAATATAAAATCAAAGTAGAAGCAGGTATTTTCCAAGAGCATATGGAAGTAAGTATTATAAATGATGGTCCTGTAACATTATTAGTTGATAGTAAAAAAAGGTTTTAGGTGAGATATGATAATTGAACAACTAGAATTAGGTATGTATTATACAAATTGTTATATAGTTTTTGAAAAAACTGGAAGCAAAGCATTTATTATTGATCCGGCTGGAGAATTTGAAGCGATTGATAAAATAATTAAAAAAAATCAATTAGAGTTAGAATATATTATTTTAACTCATGGTCATGGAGATCATATTGGTGCAGTAGAGGAATTACGTGAAAAGTATAATTGTGAAGTGTTAATAAATAGACTTGATAAATATATGTTAGAAGATAGCAATGCTAATTTAACGTATAGAATGGGTGAGAAAATAGAGTTTTCTCCTGATAAAACTTTTGTTGATAATGAAAGATTAAAAGTGGGTTCTTTAGAATTAAAGTTTATTCATACTCCAGGGCATAGTAAAGGAAGTTCTTGTATTTTAGTTGAGAATTTTTTATTTTCTGGAGATACATTGTTTAAAAATTCTATTGGACGAACAGATTTAGAAGGTGGAGATAGAAAAAAAATAATTAGTTCGATTAAGACTAAATTATTAAAATTACCTATTGATACAATAGTATATCCTGGTCATGGAGCATCGACTACAATTAATAATGAAATAATAAAAAATCCGTTTTTTTAGATGAAAGGATAAATATGATAAATGTATTTTTAAAAAATCATGATTATGAGTATGATATTACTCAATTACTTATGATTTTTTTTGATAAA
>JAYEHA010000173.1:12602-15915 GCA_034659335.1 Bacillota bacterium | reverse complement strand
CTCACAACAATTATTATATATGATTTTTACTAAAAATAAAATTAATATTAAAAAAATTTGTAAATATTATAATTTTACATTATAATTCAATATGTATTATTAATCTTTGAAAGGATGTAAATTTATGAAATTAGGAATTGTCGGTTTACCAAATGTAGGAAAAAGTACATTATTTAATGCTATTACTAAAGCAGGCGCAGAATCTGCTAACTATCCATTTTGTACTATTGAGCCAAATGTTGGCGTAGTAAGTGTTCCAGATGAAAGATTATCAATTTTATCTAATATAAGTAATTCAAAAAAAATTATCCAAACTGCTATAGAATTTTATGATATTGCCGGGCTTGTAAAAGGCGCTTCTAAAGGAGAAGGTTTAGGTAATAAATTCTTATCTCATATTCGAGAAGTTGAAGCAATTGTCCATGTTGTAAGATGTTTTGAAAATGATAATATTGTTCATGTTGATGGAATAATTAATCCACTAAATGATATCGAAACAATAAATTACGAGCTAATACTCTCTGATCAAGAATTAATTCAAAAACAATTTGATAAAACTACTCGACTTGCAAAAAGTGATAAATCCGTTAAAAAAAATCTTGATATTCTTAAAAAATTATTAGATATATTAGATACAGGTGTGTCAGCAAGAACAATCGATTTTACTGACGACGAATTAGTTTTTGTAAATACACTCAATCTTTTATCAACTAAACCAATAATATATGTTGCTAATGTTAGTGAAGATGATTTAGTTAATGAGCTTTCTGAAAACAAATTTATAACCGCTGTGAGGGAACATGCAAAAACAGAAAATGCAGAAGTAATAACAATTTGTGCTGAAATTGAAGAAGAAATTTCACAACTTGATAAAGATGAAGCTAAAATGTTTTTAGAAGATTTAGGGTTAAAAGAATCAGGATTAAATAAATTAGTTAGATCAAGCTATTCATTATTAAATCTAATTAGTTTCTTAACAACTGGAGAAATGGAAACAAGAGCTTGGACTATAAAAAAAGGCACAAAAGCTCCAAAAGCAGCTTCAAAAATCCATTCTGATATTGAAAGAGGTTTTATTAGAGCTGAAACAGTTTCTTATGCTGATTTAACTAATGCAGGTTCAATGGCAAAAGCAAGAGAAAACGGAAAAATAAGACTAGAAGGAAAAGAATATATAATTCAAGATGGCGATATTATTAATTTCAGATTTAACGTGTAAATATATAATATTAAAAATACTAAAAAATGATTTCCAATATAATGGAAATCATTTTTTAATTAAAACAAAATTTTATAATCTTTCAATTTTCTTTTTTTTATACACTATATCCATTAAACAAAACATAATAATAAATATTTTCGCACAGATTAGTAATACAATAATATATAGTGAATATGGATTTAATTGATTCATTTCCATATAAACTATCACATTAACAATGCTTGATATTATCAACGCTAGTATTACTATTATTTGAACAGAATAATAATTATACATCTTGATAATAAATATTGAAATTACTAAAAAAGAAACATTCAAAATTGTTATATATATATAATCCGAAACAATATTTTTAGTTAAATCAGAATACATCATTATAGACATATATTCATAAGTTATATAAAATAATATATAGGTTATTATCACTATCTTATTTATTGAGTTATTTATACTTTTCATTTTATACTCCTTTATTCTAATTTATTATAACATATTAATTATAAATATACAAACATAAATTAATTTTTGTTGCTTTTTATAATCTCTAAATTTTGTTATAATGAATAAAAAGTTGTTTATTTTCATTATTAGGAGATGATTATTTTGAATATTAATAATATTGTTAATTTGAATTCCATTGGTTTTCCATTTGCAAGTAAAACTACTACAAATTTTGATTTAAGTACAATACTCTATAACGAAACATATACTGAAGATTTTCATAAAAATTTATTACTAATTATTGATCCACAAAATGATTTTATGGAAGATGGCTCACTACCTGTAAAAGGTTCTCGCGAAGATATGATAAATTTAATTTCATTTATACATGCCAACTTACAAAAAATTGATAAGATAAAAATTTCCCTTGATACTCATAGCTATACACAAATTTTCTTTCAATCATGGTGGCAAGATTCAAATGGGGAACACCCAGATTTTTTTACAATAATAAATAAAGATTCTCAATTTATGCCAATATTTCATAAAAATGATAGCCTAAACTATATTAATTATTTAGAGAAGGTTAATAAAAACTTAATTATTTGGCCTTATCATTGTATTTTAGGTACATACGGTCATAATATAGAACCCAATTTAGAACAAATGCTTTCTTATTTTTCTTTAGTAACAAAAAAGAAGGTAGACCGATTTACAAAGGGAGCAAATCCATTATCTGAAATGTATGGCATTTTTAGAGAAGAATATTCAGAATCTAATACTGCTATCAATCCAATCATTGCAAAAGCATATGGGAAATATGAAAATATTATAATTGCTGGAGAAGCAAAATCTCACTGTGTTCTTGAGACAGTTAAACAATTATGTGAATTTTATCAATTTAATGATTTTAACTCTAAAATACACATTCTTGAAGACTGTACTAGTTCTATTGAAGGTTTTCATAAAAAAGCAAATGAAGAATTTGATAAATTGAAAGAAAAGTACAATATAATACTAACAGATTCAAAAAAAATAATATTATAATTAAAAAATAGGTTAACATATAATATGTTAACCTATTAATATTTTATATAAAATCAATTTCTATTTGCTCATTAATAATATCGATTGAATTTTTACTTTTTCTAATTTGACTAATATTTCTATTATAAATAAGATATTCTTTTGGGAAATCATGGGATAAAAAATATAACATAGACTCTGAATAACCATACGCTCCACAATCTAAAATAACTACCGCATCACCTATTTCCATTTTATTTAATAAATTATCTCTAACAAAAAAATCTAACCCTGTACATAATTGCCCACCTATTGATACAATTTCTTTTTCATCGCTATTATTAAGAATTTCTATTTTATGATCTTGTTCTATTAAAGCAGGTCTTAATAAATGATTGACTCCTCCTTTTACTAAAATAAATTTCTTTTCTTGACTTATTTTTATATCAGTTACTTCAGAAACATAAATTCCTGATTCAGCGGATAAATATCTTCCACTTTCAAGTATAACTTTGAAATTTTTTCTATTTACAATATCTTCATTAAATCGAAATATTTCTTTCAAAGAATTACCTAATTCAAACATATTTAATTCATTACCTTTTTTTCGTAATCTATTCCAAA
>JAYEHA010000173.1:0-12592 GCA_034659335.1 Bacillota bacterium | reverse complement strand
AATCCACTTCCTATATCAAGTGTATTTATTTTAAAATTTAAATTTTTTTCTAATTTTCTAACAAGATTAAAAACATTAATAAAATAATCCACAATTAAATTTTCATCAAGTATCTGACTCGCTGCAAATACGTGGATCCCATCAATTTTTATGTTTTCTAATGTTAGAAATAAATCTTTATAATTTATCAATTGTTCTTCATCAATTCCAAATTTCATTGCTCCTCCACCCATTTGAAGTAATGAATTTTCTATTTTAAATTTTGGATTAACTCTAATATTTACAACTTGTACTTTATTTAATAACTTTGATATTTCGTTTACTCTTTTTAATTCTTCAACGGATTCAATATTTATTGAATAAATTTCGTTTTCAATAGCCATAGTTAAACCTTCAATTGATTTTGCAGGTCCTGCAAATACAATTCTTTTAGGTGAAATCCCCATTTTCAAGCATACTGTAAGCTCTCCAATTGAAGCAATTTCTAATCCGGCACCAATATTTTTAAAAATTTTTATAAAATTGATATTTGGATTTGCTTTCATTGAAAAAAACACATCAATTATTTCAGGGAAATTATTTTTTATCAACTTATATTTTTTTTCTAATATTTCACCATCATATAAAAAAAAAGGCTTTTTTGTTTCTTCTATGAATTTATAGTATTTATTTATTGGAAATAGCATATTCATTCCTTTCTAAAGAATTTAAAAAATTCATTAATTTTTTCATTCCATTTTCTATATCAGAAGGTTTGGCCCCAAAAGACAATCTAATATAACCTTTACCTTTAGAGCCAAATGCACTTCCAAAAATCACTAATAAATTTATTTCTTTTAAAATTGCAAAAGTTAATACTTTATCATCACCAAAATATGAAACATCAATAAAATAATATAAACCAGCATTTGATTCAATAAATTTAATATTTTTTATTTGAGTTAAATAATTCTTCATTAAAGATTTATTCTCTTTCAGTTTATTAACTACTTCTCTTGGATTTTCTTTTAATGCACAAAGAGCAGCATACTGACTAATCGTTGTTGCACATGAATTAATGTAGAGATGCGGCTTTACTAGTTGATTAATATTTGAGCTATTAGTATATATCCAACCAATTCTAAACCCTGTCATAGAATATTCTTTTGATAAAGATGATATTACAACAATTTTATTAGTCAATGCTAAATCAGCTAAAGAAAAAATTGTTTCATTAGAATAATTTAAACCTTGATATACTTCATCAGATACTATAACAATATTATTTTTATTTGCAATTTCAATTAGCATATTTAAACTTTTTTTTGAAAATTCCACACCAGTAGGATTCCCAGGATGATTTATTATAATCATTGTTGTTTTTTTAGTAATCAACTTTTCTAATTTAATAAAATCAATTTGATAAGTATCATTTAATTCATATAATACTGGTTTAGCACTTAATATCTTAGCAATCGGTTCATAAGCTAAATACCCCGGATTAGGAATTAGAACTTCATCTCCTTCATATAAAAATGACATCATAGTAGTATAAATTGCTTCTGCTGCTCCAACAGTTATTAGAGCGTTTTCATAATTACCAAATTTATATCTATTTGAAATAACTTCTCTTAATTCTTTTATTCCATAATTACTTGTATAAAATGTCTTATCATTTTTTATAGCATCAATTGCAGCATTTTTTATAATGCTTGGTGTTTTAAGATATGGACGACCAATACCTAAATTTATAGTTAATTTATCTGTATAACTATTTAATTCCCTTATTGCTGAAAATTCCATTTCTTTTACTTTTCTATTTATCATTAGCGTAATGCTTCCTCTAACGATAATTTAACATTAGTGAATTCATCTCTATATTTAATAATAATCGGTGTAGAAATCGAAAGATTATTTTCCTTACCATATTCCGTATTGATTGGTCGACTTCCAGGTACTACAACAGCATTTGAAGGTATTTCTAGAACACCAAATTCATTTTTTCTAATAATTTTCTCATTAACAATATCATAAATTGGCGTTGAAGCAGTAATTACAACCCCTGATGAAATTACTGCATTTTTTCTTATTAATACTCCTTCATAAATTCCTGAATTCCCTCCAATAAAACAATTATCCTCTACAATAACAGGTGATGAATTTACAGGCTCTAATACTCCTCCTATTTGAACACCCGCACTAATATGGCAATTTTTACCTATTTGCGCACAACTACCTACTAAAACATTTGAATCTAATAAAGTAGATGAATCTACATAAGCGCCTACATTAACATAACTAGGTGGCATTACAATAACACCTTCAGCAATATAACTCCCTTTTCTTAAAGAAGTTCCGCCTGGAACAATTCTTCTTGTATTATCATCAAATGATTTCGTTGGATAAGTATTTTTATCATAAAAACTTTCACCATTTTTTGAAAAATCTATTACTTTTCCAATCTTAAAACCTAATAATATACCTTTTTTTACCCATTGATTAATAACCCAAGTTTCATTTTCTTTAAATGCTGAACGAATTTTTCCAGAATCAAGTAATTCAATAAATTCTTTAAAATCGCTTTCAACATTTTCAATATTAGATTCATTAAATTTATCATAATATTTTTCTATTCTATTTTCTAATGTCATATTTTCATCTCCTATAATTTTTCAACAATTTCTTTTATTAACTCTTTATTATTATTACTCATTTCAACTAATGGTAATCTCACTATTCCTGAATCCATATTTCTCACTTTCATCGCCTCTTTTATTGGAGAAGGATTTGTTTCTATAAAAGCTCCTTTCATAATTGGTAATAATTTATTATGAATTTTTAAAGCTTCTGCTATATTATCATTTAAATAATTTCTTACCATACTAGAAACTTCTTTTGGATATAAATTACTTATAACAGAAACAACTCCATTCCCACCTAAAGATAATAACGGTAATGTAAGACTATCATCACCACTCATAACATTAAAATTATTATTATTTAAATGAATCGCGCTAATAACTTCTTGAATTTGACTTAAATCACCTGAAGCTTCTTTTACACCAATTACTCTTTCTAATTTTGCTATTCTTTCTAAAGTAGTAGTTTCAATATTCCTACCAGTTCTTCCTTTAATATTGTAAACTAGTATTGGTATATTAGTTGATTTAACAATACTTTCAAAATGTCTATAAATGCCTTCTTGTGTTGGTTTATTATAATAAGGAGTTACAATCAAAGCAATATCTGCACCAATACGCTCAGCATTCTTAGTATTTTCAATAGTTGTAGCAGTTGAATTTGTACCAGTACCTATCATAAAAGATACTCTTCCATTAATTGTTTCTTTACATATTTTTAATATTTCTTCTTTTTCTTCGCAAGTTAGAGTTGGTGTTTCCGCAGTAGTTCCTAAAGCCAATATTCCATCTATACCATTATTAATTTGAAAGGCAATATTCTCTTTAAGTTGTTTGTAATCTACATCCCCATATATATTAAAAGGTGTTATCAAAGCAGTATATGCACCATTAATTTCCATTATTTACCTCCTCAATAATTCTACTAAAAGACTCATTAAAATTTACTAACCCTTTTTTTGTATATATATACTTAGCAGCCATCAATGCACCTTTTGCAAACCCTTCTCTTCCCTTAGCATTATGCTTAATTGATACCTGATCTTCATTTGAATCGAATATTATTTCATGAATTCCATTAATATTTCCTAATCTTAGAGAAGTAAAATGAAGTTCATTTTCTTTGATTTCTCTATTTCCAGGTTGATAAACAATTTTTTCTTTTATATCATAATTTTTTAATACAATATTTGCTAATGTTTTAGCTGTTCCAGAAGGTATATCTTTTTTTAAATTATGATGTATTTCAGTTCCTGCAACATCATACTCTTTTGCTAAATTAAATAAATTTGAACTGAATTCTGTAATTTTAAATAGTATATTTACTCCTAATGAAAAATTAGTTGCATAAATTAATGAACCCTTATTCTTCAAAACTATCTCTTCTACTTCACCTAAATTTTCATACCACCCTGTTGTTCCAACAACTAAAGGAATATCCAATTCAATCGCTTTCTTAATATTTTCCATAACTACATTTGGTGTCGAAAAATCAATTAAAACATCACATTTTACTGTAGATTCTTTATTTATCTCTTTATAATCTGCATCAATATTTACAGGATCTATAATTGAAATAACACTTAAATCGTAATCTTTTGCTATTTTTTTTATAATATGACCCATTTTACCATATCCAATAAGTCCAATTTTTAACATAATTTTTCCTCACTCTCTAATATTAACCCATCATGTAAAATATTAACCGTCCTCTTTAGCTCATTAGCCTCAATAATAAATGAAATATTAATATGAGAAGCCCCATAAGAAACCATCTTTATTTCAATCTCATTTTCTTTTAAAATTTCAAAAGCTTTATTGAAAATTGAAGTAGGCTTTTGTGTATTACCAATCAAACTTATTATAGATTGATTATTACTAATTTTTACAGTTGCAAATTCTGATAATCTTAGTTCTAAATTTTCTAAATTATTTATATCATCTAAAGTCAAGGAAATACTAACTTCACTTGTAGCAATCATATCAACTGATATTTTTAAATCATCAAATATTTCAAAAACTTTTGCAAGAAATCCAAAATGTCCTAGCATTCTATTCGATTCAATATGAATCATAGTTATACTTTCTTTATATGAAATTGCTTTTATTTTATTATTATTATTATTATCTGGAATATCAACAATTATCGTACCATCATTATTAGGTTTCAAAAAATTCCTGATTTCAGCTGAAATATTTTTACCAATTATAGGAAATAACGATTGAGGATGAAGTATTTCAGCTCCAAAAAACGCCATTTCTGATGCCTCTTTAAAACTTATATTATTTAATTTAATTGTATTCTCTACTAACTTAGGATTTGATGATAAAATGCCATCTACATCTTTCCAAAGTATAACTTTATCAGCTTTAATTGCAGATGCTATAAAAGATGCCGTCAAATCTGATCCACCTCTTCCTAAAGTTGTAATAAATCCAAGATTATCTTTAGCGATAAACCCAGGTACAATAGGTATAATTTCTTTTTTTAATAATTTTGTTACATTTTTATTTACTACATCAATTGAACTTTCTAATATTTCTGCGTTTAAATAGTTTGAATTTGTAATAATTCCAATCTTCCAACTATCAACTGCCTTTGCATTAACACCAATATTATTAAGATATTCACTAAGAACTATAATGGATAACCTTTCACCATAACTCATTATTAAATTACGCTCGTGTTTCAATATTTGCTTACTATCCTTTATTCTATTTAAAGTTATCTCTAAATCATTAAATATTGGTACTAATTTAATAAAATCAACATTTAATTTATCACAAATTTCAATATGAATATTTTTAATCAATTCATAATCTACAATTCCATTTAATGCTTTATTTGACGACTTAATCAACTCATTTGTTGATTCACCTATTGCTGAAATAACTACAACTAATTCTTTATTTCTATTATCTTTAATAATTTCTGCTGTGTTTTTCAATCTTTCGTAATTTTTTAAACTAACACCACCAAATTTTATTACTAATCTCTTTATTTTCACAAAAAAACATCCTTTCTTTTATAATTGCGCAAAAAAGGATGTTATATATACAAAAAACACCAAGTAGGTGTTTTTTAAACACCCTCATCATTCCAGAGATAGCGCAACATTATATTCCTATAATGACAGTTCTATGAATATTTAACATAGATCCAAGAATAAATTTTGGTTTTTATTCTTTCGGCGATTTTCCCTTTCATTATTTATCACAGACTTCCGGTCTAAAAATAATTACTTATATTAATCGCGCCTCTAACCTCTTCTGGTGAGGTATAATTTTTAATTGTTGAATTGATAATAACATTTCAAAATTCAAATGTCAACTTTTTTTAACATTTAATAATCTAGTTCAATATCATTTAAACATGAAACCCAGTCACAATATGGACCTAATTTCAAATTTAAAACTCTACTATTTACTCCCCATATAGTTGTTCCAATTGATACATATAAATACGGAAGTTCTTCATTCACAATTTCAGCATACTTTTGATATATCTCAGTTCTTCTATTTTTATCATATTCAGATCTTCCTAAATTTATCATTTCATCGACTTTCTCATTATGAAATCCTATAGCATTCAACTCACCCAAATTATCGTTTTCCGAATAAAATAACTCATATGGATCAGGGTCTGCGGATAACGCCCACGAAATATTGAAAACTTCAAAATTTTGTTTATTAAAAACTTCTTCAACTACTTCATCAAATTCCATTATATTAGGAACCACTTTAATGCCTAATTCCCCCCAATTATTTTTTGCCACATTCATTAAATTTATTGACCACTCGGCTTCTTTATATGAAGTCCAATTAATAATAAATTGTTTACCATTTTTCATTAATTTACCTTCATTATTTATAATCCATCCAGCTTGAGCCAATAATAATTTTGATTTTTCAATATCATATTCATATTTATTCAATTTTAATATATCTGGTGCAGCCCATGAAATAGGCGATATAGGGGAATAACAAGATTGAGCAAACCCCTTCCATTGTGTTTCTATATAGTCATTCATTCTAATTCCATATGCTAATGCTTGCCTAACTCTCTTATCAGAAAACTTCTCTAACCTCAAATTAAAACCTATACAACGATACGCATTTTCAATAAATTCCTGAACATTTACAATTTTTGAATTTTTCATCATTTCGTAGTTCATTATATTTGATTCGGGATTAGCAATATCCACTTCACCAGACGCTACGGAAATAGCCTGAATTTCTAAAGGAATCACTTTAACTATAACACCGTCAATCTTTGCTAAACCACTAAAATATTCCTTATACGTCTCAAGTTCAATAAATTGATTAACTTCATAATTTTTAATCTTCATAATACCAGAACCTATTGGCTTACTCAGTAAATTCTTAAATTCTTCAAAAGTATCATAACTATAATAATGTTTTGGCATAATTCCAAAACTAAAGTCTCTTATTTTTTTTACATTTGGACTATTTATAGTAAATGAAATTGTATAATTATCAATTACTTTAATTCCCTCAATAGTATTAGTTAACCCTTGCCTATATTCATTAACTCCAACAATATCATCAATTTCACTTCTATTTAAAAAATTACAACTAGGATCTGCCATTGTATAATATGTAAATTCTATATCTTCACTAGTTAATTCTTCGTCATCATGAAATAATATACCTTCATTCAAATAAAAGGTATATAGTAATTTATCTTCAGAAATATCCCATTTTTTTGCTATTTTACTATTATCTACAGACCCATTTTTATCAATTCCTATAAGCCCATCAAAAACCATTCTAGATACCCACAGATCATAAATATTATCTGCCATAATAGGATTAAAATTACCATTTAAAGTTGGAGTAGCAACAATTAAAGTGTTTTTTCTTTCAAATCCTTTATTAACTATATTACCGTCACCTAAATTACTATTATTAATTCTATCTAAATTTTCTTCAAACTTTTTTTGAATTATATCCTCATTATTAATTACTTTTTCATTTTCGTTACATCCAAGCATAATAAACAACATTGATATTATTAATACTAAAAATATTACTCGCCTTTTCATATTTTTCCCTTTCGTATACACTGTAAATAAAGTATAATGTTTTTTATATTTTATGTCAATTCAGAAAATTTAAAATTATTTAAAAATAAAAAGGATTCTCAAATGAGAATCCTTTTATTAATATTTTTTTACATTACATAGCTTTCTTTTTTTCAGAATAACCTTCCCAGTAATCAGCACCTTTTACTTCTAATTTACTAGAATCATAAACTGGTACTTCTATTCCAGCATCTAACTGAGCTTCGTAATCTTTTAAAGCCTCAAATGCAGGTTTGTGTAATAATACTATAGCCACTATATTTAACCAAGCCATCATTCCTACACCTATGTCTGCAATTCCCCATGCTAATGCAGCAGTTTTTACAGTTCCAAAATAAGTAGAGAAAATTATCGCAACTTTTAATGTGTACATAGTCCATTCTCCTACACCTAATTTTTCTTTAAGATAAGCAACATTTGTTTCTGCCATATAGTAATATGCTAATAATGTTGTAAATGCAAAGAATAATAATGCAAAAGCAACAAATGCAGCTCCAAATCCAGGTATAGCCGATTCAACAGCAGCTTGAGTATATCCAGGTCCTATTTCTATGCCAGGTAAGTTCTCAACTATATATCCGCCAGAACCATCTTGAACATTATAAGTGCCTGTTATTAATATCATTAAACCAGTTGCAGTACAAATAAATAATGTATCAATATATACACCAAATGCTTGAACTAAACCTTGAGATGCTGGGTGATCTACTTCAGCAGCTGCTGCAGCGTGAGGACATGTTCCTTGAGCAGCTTCGTTTGAGTAAATCCCTCTTTTAACACCAATTTTAATCATAGCACCAATAATACCAGCAAATGCTTGCTCAGCACCAAATGCAGATTTAAAAATCAATACAAACATACTTGGAATTAAAGATGCATTAATTACTAATACATAAAGAGCTACAAGTATATAAATTATTGCCATAAATGGAACTACTACTTCCGCAAATTTAGCGATTCTTTTAACTCCACCAAATATAATAGCTGCTAAAAGTGCAGAAATTCCAACACCAGTTATCCAAGTAGGAATATTAAACGCTTCATTCATACCAGCTGCAATTGAGTTAGCTTGAACTGAAGGTAATAATAATCCTGTTGCTACTATAGTAGCAATTGCAAATACAACAGCATACCATTTAATTCCTAAACCTCTTTCAATATAGTAAGCAGGTCCACCTCTATATTCACCATCTTGCTTAACTTTATAAATTTGAGCTAATACAGACTCAACATAAGAAGAACCTGCACCTAAAAATGCAATTAGCCACATCCAGAACATCGCACCAGGTCCACCCAATGCAATTGCAGTTGCAACACCCGCAATATTTCCAGTTCCAACACGACCAGAAATCGAAATTGCTAAAGCCTGAAATGATGATACACCTTCATCTGAATCTTCATTATTTAACATAATTTTTACCATATGCTTAATATGTCTTACTTGTAAGAATCTTGATTGTAACGTAAACCATAATCCAACACCCAAGCAAGCAAATATTAAAGGCATACTCCAAATAATTCCATTTAAAAAATCAACAATGTTTGCTAACAAATAAATTCACCCCTTTTAAAATTCTACCAATAAATCAACAATTATTACATTTATTTAATATGCAATAAGTATTCCAATAGAAAAACATTAGAAACCCTAACAAAGTGTTAAAAAAACAATCTATTTGCGCATTTTATTTCACACTTTGTGCATATTATTACACTATCATTTTTTTATCACCATTTATTGGCATTTCAAAATATTGCTTTCTTTCTTCAAACTCACTAAACTTTCCTAACGCGCACATTAATTTTGGAACAATTGCTTCAGTATTCATATCTCCAGCAAAGATAATATTATTATTCATTAATTTCTTACCTACTTGATATATACTTAAATCAACACCTTCTTCAAAACATTGAGTAGTTATTACTACAGTAACTCCATGATCTGTCATTTTTTTTACTTTATCATGAATATTTAATTCTTTAAACGGAATACCACCAATCCCAAAACTTTCAATAATTACTCCATCATAATTATTCATGGCAAAATCAAATATCAATGGATTAATACCAGGAAACAATTTAATAATTATTATATTTGAATTCAATTCGTAACATGGATTAAATATATCATTCTCTCTTCTACTAATTAAATTTTTAATTCCACTTTCAAATCTAATTTCTCCGTATTTAATACTTGCTACAACTGGATAATTGATACTTTTAAAAGCATCATAACTCATTGTTTTCATTTTAATTGCGCGCGTTCCATTAATTAACTTTCCATCGAAAGAAATATAAACACCTGCAATTTCTTCTAAAGAAAACTTTAATGCATCATTAAGATTTTGTATTGCATCAGTATATGTTTCTTCAATAGAATGTTGCGCTCCTGTAATAATGACTGGTTTATTCAACCCTTTAAGTAAATACGTTAATGCTGATGATGTATAAGCCATTGTATCTGTACCATGTGATATTATAAAAGAATCATACTTATAATAATTTTCACCAATTGTTTTAGCAATATTAATCCAATGTATTGGATTCATATTTGAACTATCAATATTCATAAGTAATTTCCCATCAATAATACAATTATCATCCATATTTATTGCTTCGATCAACTTTTCAACATTATAATATGGCTCAAATCCATCCCCGTTATCTGAAGATACTATAGTTCCTCCTGTAGATATAAATAAGATTTTTTTCATAAACTCCCCCATTAATAAATAAAAAACACTATTTTCTAATCTTACAAACCATACTCATTAATTTTATTATATAATTGTCTTCTGCTAATATTTAAAACTTTTGAAGCTTCCGTAATATTACCATTGCAATCATTAATAATTTTTTTAATATACTTTGATTCTACATTACTTCTAAATTCCTTTAAACTCTTTCTCTTTTCATCATCATTTAAAAGTTCATCTTCATCTTCAATAAAAAGGGTATTTTTACTAATAACTCCATTTTCAGATAACACTACTAACCGTTCAATAATATTTTTTAATTCACGAATATTTCCAGGAAAATCATAATCTAATAAATACTCAATTACATTTTTATCAATTTTAACAATATCAATCCCCAACTTATTAGAAGACTTTCCAATAAAAAAATCTATTAATTTAGGTAAATCAGACTGTCGTTCCCTTAAAGAAGGTACTTTCAAAATAATAGTACTAATTCTATAAAACAGATCATCTCTAAATAGTTTTTCTTCACAATTTAATAGATCTCTATTAGTTGCTGTAATTAATCTATAATCTAAACTAATGTGCTCACTTCCTCCAACACGTTCAATAGTTTTAGTATCAATAACTCTTAATAATTTAACTTGCATACTCTTTGACAATTCACCAATCTCGTCTAGAAATATTGTTCCTTTATTAGCTAATTCAAATTTACCAAGTTTCTGATTAACAGCACCTGTAAAAGATCCTTTTTCATGCCCAAACAATTCTGATTCTAAAACACCTTTAGAATACGCATGACAATTAACAGGCATAAAAACTTCATTATGCCTTTTACTATTTTCATGAATATAATTTGCAATAACTTCTTTTCCTACACCCGATTCACCTAAAATAAGAATATTGACATTACTCTTTGATGCTTTTTTAGCAATTTTTAAAACTTTTTTAAATTTTTTATTCTTTGTTTCAAGCATAAATTTTTTACCATTAAACGTATCTCCAGAATATATTTCATTTGTCTTAATAATTTCTTTAATTTTTTCGATTTCACCAATTAATTCTTCGGGAGAATTACTTTTAATATAATATGAAAATGCACCTTTTTTCATTGCATCTACTGCATTATTAATAGATCCATAACCAGTAACAATAATTACTTCTAATGATTTATCATACTCTTTAATTTTTTTTAATAATTCAATACCATTCATCCCACTCATTACTAAATCGGTTAAAATCAAACTATAATTTTTTATATATATATTAGTTAAAGCTTCATCACCATTCATAACAGAATCAACTGTATATCCTTTAGCTAGTAAAATTGTTGAAAGAACTTTTCTATACTCCTTTTCATCATCTACAATCAATATTCTAAATTCACTATTATTCAAGTTTTTCTCCTCGCAAAGGCAAAGTGATTATAAAAGAAGCACCCTTTAAATATTCACTTTCTACCCTTATATTTCCACCATTTTTTTTAATTTCCTTAAATACAATATTAAGTCCAAGTCCTGTTCCTTTATCGGGATACTTTGTTGTAAAAAACGGATCAAAAACTTTATTCAAATTTTCTTTCTTTATACCTTTCCCGTTATCCTTTACAATAATAATTATATTTTCATCAATTTTTTCAAATGAAATTATAATTTCTCCATCACTTACAATTGAATCACTAGCATTTGATATCAAATTAAATAGAATATGCTTTAAAGATTCTTTATTAAAGTATATCTCGCATTCATTCCCTTTAAAAAATAATGAAATATTATTTTTTTCTAAATTCCTAATAGTAAGTTTCTTAATCTCATTAAAAAAATCTTTAAGATAGATCACTTCTTTTTCACCATACGAAATTCTTGAAAAATTCAACAAATTATTTATAAATTCATTAACTGAATCTAAAGCATTATCAATTCCTTTAATATTTTCATTCAACTCTTTTTTATTCACATATAATTTATTCTTAATAATATATATGTAATTTCTAATTAATCCAATCGGATTTCTTATTTCATGTGTTATACCAGCTGCTAATTGCCCTAAAGCCGCAATTTTATTGCTATGAAGTAATTGTTCTTCACGTAATTTGTCATTTGTAATATCTTCAATTATCAATAAAATTCGTTTTTCATTTTTCTTTGTATCCGGTAAAATAGCCGAAGAA
>JAYEHA010000172.1:0-3437 GCA_034659335.1 Bacillota bacterium | reverse complement strand
TCAAACTTTTCTAGAGCTTTTTTTATCTGTTAATTTTGTTTTAATTATCAATTAGGGGTGTGAACAGTAACCAAATTAATGAAAAAAAAAACAAAAAAAGGCTTAAAACATATTGTTTTTAAACCTCTTATTACTTTTTTATTTTTATCATTTATTTAACTATTCAACAGTTACACTTTTGGCTAAATTTCTTGGCTTATCTACATCATTACCTCTTGCTACTGACACATAATAAGCAAATAACTGCATAGGAACTATACTTAATAATGGAGTTAAAATATCCATAGTATCTGGAATTTTAATAATATAATCTGAAATATCATCAATTTCATTATTTCCACTTTTAGCAATTGAAAGAATAGATCCTTTTCTAGCTTTTACTTCTTTAATATTTGATATCATTTTTTCGTACAATTTATCCTGTGTAGCTATAGCTACTACTAAAGTTCCTTCTTCAATTAATGCAATTGTTCCATGCTTTAACTCGCCTGCTGCGATGGCTTGTGAATTAATATATGAAATTTCTTTTAACTTTAGTGAAGCTTCATATGAAATTTCAACATCTAATCCTCTACCAATAAAAAATACTTTTTCATTATTAGATTGTTTTTCAGCTATTAACTTAATATCATTAGAATTATCTAATATTGATTGAATACGACTTGGAATATTTTTAATATTTTTTACTATTTCATTATATTCTTCTTTTTCAATTGTTTCTAACTTTTCTGACATAAAAAGTGCTATTAAGTAAAAAGTTAACATTTGAGTTGTGAATGCTTTAGTTGATGCAACACCAATCTCAGGCCCTGCCCATGTGTAAAATACATCATCCGATTCTCTCGCAATCGAAGAACCTACTACATTTACAATACTCATAATTCTAGCACCGTGCTGTTTAGCAATCCGTAGTGACTGAAGAGTATCTAAAGTTTCTCCTGACTGACTTACTGAAATTATTAATGTATTTTCATCAATTAACGGATCTTTATATCTAAACTCTGATCCTACTTCAATTTGAACAGGTAATTTAGCAAATTTTTCAATAACATACTTTCCAACTAATCCTGCATGATATGAAGTTCCACAAGCAACAATATAAATCCTTGAAATTTTTTCAATATCTTTTTTAGTTAAATTAATTCCATCTAAAACAATTTGCCCATCACTAGTAATTCGTCTATCAATTACTTTTTGTAATCCTTCAGGTTGCTCATTAATTTCTTTAATAGTAAAATGAGGATATCCACCTTTTTCAGCCGCTTCCATATCCCATTCAATTGTTTCAACATTTTTTTTAACTTCTTTACCATTTTCATTAAATACATCAACATTATCTTTCGTTAAAATAGCCATTTCATCATTATCGAGATATATTACATTTTTAGTGTATTTTAAAATTGCAGGAACATCAGATGCAATAAAATTTTCTCCTTTTCCAAGACCAATTACTAATGGGCTATCTTTCCTAACAACTACAATTTTACCAGGTTCATCTTTAACAATAACCGCTAAAGCATATGCCCCTCTTAATTTTTTTAATGACTCTTTAACCGCTGAAACTAAATCACCTTTATAATAATATCCAACCAAATGTGCTATCACTTCTGTATCAGTTTCAGAAATAAATTCAATATTTTTTTCCATTAGCCATTTCTTTATTTCAATATAATTTTCAATTATTCCATTATGAATAACAGCAATAGATTTACTCTCATTATAATGTGGATGCGCATTAATCTCAGATGGTTCTCCATGAGTCGCCCATCTAGTATGTCCAATCCCAATATTAGCATATAAATCTTTATCTAACGTATTTTCTAAATTTACTATCCGGCCTTGTCTTTTCTCAATTAGTAATTCATTTTCAACATTAATCGCAATACCAGATGAATCATATCCACGATACTCTAACTTCTTTAATCCATCAATAATTACTGGTACTGCATTACCACTTCCAATATATCCTATTATTCCACACATAAATTATCCTCCTATTTTTTTCCAAAAAGGATTAATTATAAGTATTATTTTATATGAAATCAATTTTATTTATAAATCACTTTACTATTTGTATGATTTCTATCGATTATAATAACCGCAAGGTATCCGCCGAAATTCGATAAACCTTGTCCTCGTCAACTTATTAAGTTCAGGCGCTAATATATAACTTAAATAACTATTTACATCCCTCTCTTTTTATACTTATATAATCCGTTTTTAATTATAACATATTTTACTTTAATAATACTAGTTTATTAAGTGTATTTCTATTAATATTGGGTAAAGAATGATATAATTATTGACTAATATTAATATCTTTGATATTCTAATTGATATCAATTCTCAATATTGTAAAGGAGTTATGTATGAAAAAAATCATTTTATCTTTACTACTTATAAATATTTTATTATTATCTAGTTGTAGTTCTAATAAAGAAACTACTAAACCATCTATTGCTGTATCTATTGTTCCTGAAGAACAATTTCTTAAAAAAATAGTTTTAGATAAATATAATATTGTTACTTTAATACCATCTGGAAGTTCACCAACAACTTATCAACCATCGCCTAAGCAACTCAGGGCTTTAGAAGAATCAGATTTATATTTTTCTATTGGAGTAGCTACTGAAAGTGCAAATATTTTACCAATGCTAAAAGATAATAAAACAATAAAAATTATTGATTTAGCAAAGAATGTAGATTTGATATTTGCTCCAAGATTCTTTGATTCAGAAAAAGAAAAAAAATCTAGAGATCCACATATTTGGTTATCACCAAAAAGAGTTATTGAAATTGTTAAAATAATGGAAAAAGAATTAATCATTAAATACCCAGAAAATAAAGATTTCTTCTCCCAAAATGCTAATGATTATATCCTAGAATTAGAAGCCTTAGATAATTATATTAAGGAAAAAGTTACTTTAGTAAAAAATAAAAGTTTCATAATCTATCATCCTTCATATGGCTATTTTGCTAAGGATTATGGTTTAAATATGATTGCTATTGAATTAAACGGAAAAAATGCAAATATTGATAGACTAAATACAATTATAGACATTGCTGAAAAGAAAAATATTAAAGCTGTTTATTATCAATCTGAAATGAGTTCTAAGCAAGCTAAAATTATAGCTTCAGAAATTGATGCAATAGCTGTTCAAATTGAACCATTAAGTCTAGATTACATTAAAAATCAAAAAAAATTAGTTGATACTATGGTAGGTGAATAAGTCAACTACTCACGACTGAAGTCGCGAGCTTGAAAAAGCTCTAGTTGATTAGCCTAAGTCTTCGTTGACTACGTTACTTGCAAATATATAGGTACTACGGAATATTTAGTCTAGTTCCGTACTCTACGTTTAGTGATTAAAAGCTCTAAGAGTTGTGAGCGGTGTTGCTAAAATATAAACTGTGAGATAACATTGGCAAAGACTATT
>JAYEHA010000171.1:0-3461 GCA_034659335.1 Bacillota bacterium | reverse complement strand
AATTTAATATTCTCATTTTCGAGTGAATATCTCAACACATAATACTTTCACTTCACCTACTGTTCTAGTTTATCTTTTCTCCATTAAAAATCTTAATTAATACTTTTCTCATTTCTATTTCATTCATAATTACAGGATTACTCTTTGTCGAACCTTTCAATGAATTTATTATTAAATTATCTAAATCATCATAAAATTGCTTTTCAGATAAGCCTAATTCATTAAAAGATTTAGGTATATTTAATTTCTTATTTAATTTATAAATTTCATTAACTACATTATCAACATTTAAAAAACGTGATAAATATTGTAGTTTTTCCTTAACAATATCATTTTTTTGATTATATTCTAATACATATGGCAAACAAATACCATTTAATAATCCATGTCCATAATCATATTTGCCACCAAATGCATGCGAAATACCATGTGCCATTCCTAAACCGACATTATGAAATGCCATCCCTGCCATAGATTGATAATAATGTACTTTTTCTCTTGCTTCAATTGATTTATCATTATAAGACTTTGGAAGATATTCTAATAATCCTTCTATTGCTCCCTTTGCAATAACTTCAGTAAAATCATCTAAATTATGATTAATATAAGCTTCTAAAGCATGAGTCAGAGCATCCAATCCTGTTTCAGCAACAATATTTTTAGGCATGGACATAGTAAGTTCAGCATCTAATATTGCAACATCAGGAATAAAAGCCATTGATTTTAATCCAATTTTAATATTTTTTTCTTTAAAAGTTATTACTGCTGCTTTAGTTACTTCTGTACCAGTCCCCGATGTTGTCGGAATTGCTATAAATTTTATTTTTCTTTTATAATTTAAGATATCTTTTAATAAAATATTATCAAAAGTTAATTCCTTATGCTCATATAATAGAACCATAACTTTTGCAGCATCAATTGGAGAACCACCACCAATAGCTAATACTAAATCAGGCTTAAATTTTTTCATCTTCTCAACACCACTTAAAACAATATTTGTATCAGGATTTTTTTTAATACCTGAAAATATTTGATAGCTTTTATTATTCATATCAAAATATTCTTTTATTTTATCCATACTTCCATTTTTAAATGATGATTGTCCCCCAGTTACAATAAAAATCTTATCTTCTTTAATTGATTTTAAATATTTTAAAGATCCTTGTTCAATGATAAGTCTGTCCCCATGTAATTTTAAATTTTTCATATCTCCTCCTTTTATATTAAAAGTATATATATTATACAAAAATTTGTCAAAATTTGTAAAAGTTTTGTAATATTATTTTTTTCTTCTCAAAAATACGTTATAATATAAATGTACTTATTACATTTTTTTAACTAATAGGAGGATCAGTGATTAAAATGAAAAAGAAATTGAAACTAAATTTTAAAAAACTCAAGCCAAAAAAAGTAAAAATCAAAAAAAAGAAAACAAAAAAGACTAAAAAAGTAAAAACTAAAAATAATATTTCAAAAACGAATATGAGTTTAAAACAAATTTTACTTATTTCATTTTTGCTTTTAATATTAATACCTGTTAGTTTTGTTGGTTTTTATTCCTATTCTAAAAGTAAACAAATTTTAGAAACGCAAATTATAAGTAAATTAGGTATTATGAATAGTACTATAGCTAAAAATGTAGAAACAGAAATAGAGCAATTTGAATTATTAGGAAATGTATTTAATTCTAATACAGATATTGCTAAATATGTAAATTTTTATGAAACTGATAATGGTTCATATCGTTTTAAAGCAGTTTCAGCATTAACTCGAAATTATCTTAATATTAAAGATAGATGTAAAGGGATTTTTATTGTTAATACCGAAGGTGTTGTTATATTAGATACACTTGATGGGAAACTTAAAGACAATTACGTTTATGGCAATAAATTCTTCTTAGATGGTATAGCAAGCGAAGAACCAACTTGGTCAAATTTACAATTAGTGCAAAATGTTAACGGAAATGTATTACTATATTCTATACCAATTAGAATCTCTAATGAAACTGAAGGATTGCTTGTAATGATGCTTGACTTTAATGTAATACAGGATATTATTTCTGAATCAAAACTAGGAGAAAATGGTTATAGTTTTTTAACTGATGATCAAGGCGTTTATATTGCTCATCCTGATAAAAATAAGATTCTTATAGGTAAAGTTACTGATAAGAAAAATCCTGAATTATATAATATTGGGCTTGAAATGACAGATGGTAAAACTGGGTATGGTTATTTTACTGATAATAATGATAGAAGTATTATTCTTTATGAAAACATTAGAAATTGGTCTTTGTCTACTGTTATACCCGAATCTCAATTTATGGCTCCAGCAAAAGATATTTTAAATAAAACAATAATTGCAATTATTGTATTTGGTTTAATTGGAATAGTAATTGCCCTAGTAATCACTAATAATATTTCTAAACAATTAAATAATGTTGTTGAAAAGATGAAAAAAGCAAAAGATGGATACTTAGATTTAAAGGTTGAAAATCAAAAAATTAAAGAAATTAACGATTTAGGTGAAAGTTTTAATGTTATGATGCTAAATATTAAAAATTTAGTACATGGTGTAAAAACTGTTGTAGCAGAAGTAAACCTAATATCTAAAACTGTTCAAACGACTACTAATGAATTAGGTAAATCCTCTGAAGAAGTTGCTTTAGCAATTGAAGATATTGCTACAGGAGCAACAGATCAAGCTTTAGAAATGAGTGACTCAATGAAAGAAACAGACATTTTAGCCAATAACATTGATACTATTATGGATAAATCAAATAAAACACTTACTAATACTAAAAAAATGAAAGAAAAATCATATTTTGGAACTAAATCTTTAACTAAACTTGGTAAAGGAATTGAAGAAACTACACAAAAAAGTTATAATATTTCAGAAAAAGTTGATAAACTTACTCAAAAATCAACTGAAATCGGTCTTATTATAGAAGTAATCGAAAATATTTCTGAACAAACAAATTTATTATCACTAAATGCTTCTATTGAAGCTGCAAGAGCTGGTGACGCTGGAAGAGGTTTTTCTGTAGTTGCTAACGAAGTAAAAAAATTAGCTGAAGAAAGTGGTCAAGCTGCTATTAAAATTAAAGTAATTATTACCGAAATTCAAAATATTATATCAAAAACTAATGTTGATGTTTCCGATTCAGCTAAAACAATAACTGGAATTAATTTATCATTAGAAGATGCAAATGTTTCTTTTGAAAATATCAATACTAGTATTGATACTGCAATCGAAGATATATCTGAATTAGGAAATAATATTAAAAATATTGATCTTATTAAAGATAATGTAGTAACATCTTTAAATAAAGTTTTAACAATTACTGAAAATTTTGTATCAAACACTGAAGAAGTTTCAGCAACTACTGAAGAACAAACTGCTTCAACTCAAGGTTTAGGTCATACTATTGATGAATTAAATGAACTCATTAACAAACTTGAAAA
>JAYEHA010000170.1:0-3464 GCA_034659335.1 Bacillota bacterium | reverse complement strand
TTCCTTAAAATCTATCTCAATATTAATAAAATCAATTGCTCCAAATTCTATAAATTCTATAGTCTTAAAGTTATTACTAAAATCAATTAAATATCCACCTTTACTACCAACTTCTTTGGAATTTAATCCCTGTAATGAACCAGAATAATAAATTCCCTCACTTATTTTTTCTCTTTTATGAATATGTCCAAGTGCCCAATAATCATATTCTTTATTCATCAACTCTTCTTTTGTTGTTGGAAGATATTTATCATTTTTTTTAATACTACTTAATATTGAACAATGTAATAACCCAACATTAATATATCCCTCAATATACTTTGGAAATTTTTTTACTAAATTTCTATTTTCATCATTTTTTTGATGACCACAAGAATGAATCATAACTTTATTATCTAATAAATATGATTCATAACTATCCTTTTTAAATATTATTACATTTTTTGGTAATTCATATAAAAAATTATCATTAAATGAACTATTAGAATCATGGTTCCCTAATGAATAAACAACTTTAATATTATGTTCATCTAATCTATTAAATTGTTCAAGTAAGAATCTTTCCGATTTTAAAGATCTATATTCACTATCAAAAAGATCTCCTGCAATTAACAACGCGTTCAATTTATTTTCAATTGAATAATTTACCACCTTCCTAAAAGTACTAAACTGTCCAAAAATAAGTTTTTCTCTTAATACTTTACTTTTATTTAAAAATTTAATCCCAAAATGAATATCTGATATATGTAATAATTTCATATTTCCTCCCATCTAATGCAAACTTGCGTTTGATTAATTTTACCATTTTGAACTTATATAGTCAATTATTTTTGAACGTTTAAAAATAGGTACTTGTTATAATTGTATCTCCTAATTTAAATTGGCTCTGAATAATAAAAAAAACTTAGTAAAGTCATTGAAAACAATGTGTTTACCAACAGCCTAAAACTAAGCGCAATCGAAATCAAGCTAGAGGTAACTTGTGCTATCTACTATAAATATCAAGATAAAAACATTTTAAACTAAAATGAAAAAAAGAAGCAATTAAGCTTCAAATATATTATCAGACCATTCAATTGTATTGAAGTAGATTTCTCCAAATTCTTCTATATCTATATTATATTGATTTAAAATTTTTTCAACACTTTCCATTTTATTTCTTTCATTAAGAACAATTAAATCCATTACATTTGAAAGATCATTTTTCTTACCAAGTAGTGCATCTTGAATTTCTGTAGCTAAAGGCACTGAAGTCAAAATACTAGCCATATCTTTTTTTAAAATTATACTCATTAATGAAAACATTCCAAGAAGAAACAATTTTTCACGCTTATCATATATATTAAAATTACTCGCTAAACTTTCAGCCATTTTCCCTCTTATCAGTGATTTTTTTATAAGTTCTCCTGGTGTATCATTAGGAGCCATAGTTTTTAAAAAATTTATATAAATTATTCTTTTACCCTCTTTCAATCCTAATCTTATAAATGCATCTTTGACAGAATCAATTTTTCTTCTTGAATAATAAGCAAATGAATTTACAATATTTAAAAATGAATATGTTAATGAAGTATCCTGTTTAATAGATTCTGCTACTAAATCAAAGTTAATTTTTTCCTTATTTAATTCCATAAGCAATTTAGTGTATGATGTGGGTACTGATGTAATAGTTTCTTCTTCTAAAATTTCAGGTTTAAGAAAATAAAATCCTTGAAACATTGTAAATCCAAGTTCTTTAGCCCATTCAAATTCTTCTCTAGTTTCTACTTTTTCTGCTAGCAAAATTTTATTATATTTTTTAACACTATTTACAGTCTCAATAATTTGATCTTTAGTAAATTCAATAAAATCAACTTTTACAATATCAATTATCTTAAGCAATTCAAGTTTCTCTTCAACTATAGTAAAATCATCCAAAGCAAAAGTATATCCAGCTCGTTTATATTCCATTACTTTTTCTATTATTTCTTCAGAATCAAATATATCTTCCAATAATTCAATCACAACTCTATCTTTTTTTAGTAATTCAATAGCATCCATTTTTATTAAATCTTCAGTAAAATTAATAAAAACTCTTTTATGAGAAGAAATTTTATCAATCCCAAAATTAATTAAAGTCCCTTTTAAAACTTCAATTGTAGCAGCATTTCCATCAACTACATTTGCCTTGTTACCTCCACCAATAGATCTAAATAATAATTCGTAAGCAATTGTATTATTATTAGCATCTAAAATCGGTTGTCTTGCTATTATTTTTTTCATATCAATCCCCCTTAACATCAATATGAATAATTGAAATATCATCTTTTATTAAATCATAATACTTATTAATAATATTTTTTTCTAAACTTTGAAGCAAATTATCATTATCACTTAAATGTTTAATAAATATATTGTTTAATACATCATTTATATCATCAAATTCTAATGGAAGTTCCACTAACCCATCAGTATAAAGAATTAACTCTACATTTTTATTATATTTGATTTCTTCATAATTAAATTTTACTGATTCAAATAATCCTATTGGATAATTTGAGCATATTAATGAATCTTTTTCACCATCTTTTAACATAAAAATCTCAGGATGTCCGCAATTACAATATTTAATTGTTTTTATTTCTGTATTAACCTCTACCATAACAGCCGTAAAATATTGTGTATTCGCAAAATCTTTTTTACCCATTTGTTTCATAATCCTATTATTTAATTTTTCAAAAAAATCTCCTGGATTAATATATTTTTCCATTAATGTCTGAAATGTCATCCGTATCGCCGTTGTCATCAAAGCACTAGCAACACCATGACCAACTGCATCTGCTAAAAAAATACAATATTTATTATTATCTAATTGATACCACTGATAAACATCTCCACTTACATTGCTAAATGGAAAGTATTTAGCATCTATAATAATTTTTTCACTAATTAATTTAGTAGGTAACAATGCTCCTTGTATATCCCTTGCTAATTTCAGGTCTCTTTCTTTTTCAGTTACAAGAATTTCTCTTTTATTAACATTTTTCGATACTTTTACATAATATTTAGTCTTCCCCTTAATCATTACTGAACAAATATTTGCATCTTCCCAAAATAATTCGCCTGTTTTCATTTTATTTCTAAATTTCCCTTTCCATGTCTGACCAGCTTCAATAGTAGCTCTTAAATTATCATAAAACAAAAAATTATGCTCTCCTGACTTTAAAATACTTGGCTTGTTACCAATAGCTTCTTCTTTTTTATACTTTGTCTCATCTGAAAAAGTTTTATTTACATAAATCAGCTTTTCATTAGTATCTGTTATAGCTACAGAATATTCTATTTGCTCTAAAAATTTATCAAAAAATATACTTCTTTCCGTTAAATCAGAATCACGTTCAATAATACTTAATAATTCTTTTTCTATAATTGGATTTACTACTATTGCAATAATCTTAAAATCATATAATAATGCGTAATCTTCT
>JAYEHA010000169.1:0-3467 GCA_034659335.1 Bacillota bacterium | reverse complement strand
CTACCTCACTAGCCTTTTCTTCCCAATAATCTTGATATTTTTGTCTATCTAATTCTTCTACAGTTTTATCTTGTTGCTCAACCCAAGTATAATATTTTAAATTATGCCATCTTTTTCTATTATCTCTATCACCTTCGAAAAAGTATGATGGTTCCATAAACTTAAATATTCTTTCATATCTACTTATTGCCATTTCTCTCGTTAATTCTCCAAATTCATCAGTCATATCTTTCATAACTGAATGATATCTATCAATGCCATCAGTAGCAACTATTAAAATATTTTCTTCTTCTTTTAAATCATAATGTTTAGCAGTCTTAATAGCTCCAATAATATTTGCAATTGTAGAAATCCCCATTTTCTCAGAAATAAAATCAACTAAATCACTATCAATAAATTCTTTTAAATAATCTTTTCCAACTTCACTAGTAAATACCTGTAACATTTTTTTACAATCCATATCGTCAATTTGAACAACAGCGTCATTATTCATAACATTATGAATCCAAGTTACATGCTTATCACCAATACCCTGTATATCATGACCACCATAACCATTTAAAGATAATGTTGGACATTGTATTGGTTCACCTGCTACGATTTTTACATTAGGAAAATACTTTTTTACTCTATCCCCTGCTGCTATCGTCCCTGCTGAACCTACTGTTAATACTACAGCAGCTATACCATTATTTCCTATATTTTCTTCACTAACTAATTCAACCATTGTATTCCCAGTAACATATTCATGAAATCTATAATTACCAAATGCTTCAAATTGATTTAAAACTTTTACTACATCTGGATTAGCATTTTTTAATTCTTTAGATTTATCATATATTTCTTTAACATTAGATTCACAACCCGGTGTTCTTATTACACTTCCGCCATATGATTCAATTACTTCAAATCTTTCATTACTCATTAATTCTGGTAATATTACTAATGAATCATATTTCATTCTTGAACTAACCCAAGCTCCACCAATACCATAATTTCCTGTTGATGGCCAAATTAATTGATTCTTCTCAGCATCAACTTCTTTAGTTATTGCTTTTTCCATTAATACCGAATATGTTGGCCCTACTTTATGACTGCCAGAAGGAAAATCATTTGCATACATTACAACAATATTTGCTTTTATACCAGTTAATTCAGTCGGTAATACAAAATAATAAATTTTATCATGCTCATCTCTCCAGTTAATATTATATAAATTAATTGGATGAAGAGGATCTTCTTTTTTCATTTTAAAAGCTCTTTCTCTAATTTTTCTATCAACTTTCCAAGGGTGTAACATTTCCTCATAATTTGGTCCAATTACTGTAGCTTTACTCATATTTTCCCCCTATAATGTTAATGCCATTACCGCTTTTGCAGTATGCAATCTATTTTCAGCTTCTGTATAAACAACAGACGCTTTACCATCAATAACACTATTTTCTACCTCATTACCTCTATCAGCAGGCAATGCATGCATATATATTACATCTTTATCAGCCAAACTCATCATTTTCTCCGTACATTTCCAATCCTTAAATTTAGTAATATCAACATTTTCTTCTTTAGATGACCATGAACCCCAATTTTTTGGAATTACTACATCTGCATTAGTAAAGGCTTCTTTCATATCATGAGTAATTTTAAAGCTACCATTACTTTCTATTGCATTTAATTTAGCTTCTTCAATTACCCAATCCGGCATTTCAAGACCTTTTGGATAAGCTAAAGTCACATCCATAGAATACCTTGTAAATAACAAAGCTTGAGTTAAAGGTACACTTATTGGTTTTTTATGACTTTCAGCATAAGCCCAAATAATTGATACTTTTATTTTTTTTGTTTCACCTTTTAATTCTTTTATAGTCATTAAATCTGTAATACCTTGCATAGGATGATATAAATCACATTGTAAGTTCATTATTGGTGTAGACGAATACTTTGCCATTTCATTAATATATTTATTGCCAATACCCCAGTCACAATATCTACAAGCAAGCCCATGGCCAAAACTAGATAAAATTGTTCCAGTATCTTTAGCAACTTCACCATGTGAAACTTGCATAGTTGATGTATCTAAAAAATTTGCATGTCCACCTAACTGAAAAACACCCGCCTCCATAGAATTTCTTGTTCTAGTTGATTGCTCAAAAAACATTAAAAAAATTGTTTTATAAGCTAAATAAGGAGTAGGAATATCCATAGCAAATTTTCTTTTTAAATCAAAAGAAACATCTAATAAAGTATCAATTTCTTCCTTTGACCAATCTCTAAGCGTAATAAAATCTCTTCCTTTTAATTTAGTCTTCATATTTTTCTTCCTCCTTAACAAAATCTGGTATTAATGCATATACTTGCATAGCTTTATATAATTCATCTTTAAAAGTTTTTTCATTAGGCGCATGAGCTTCATCTTCATGACCCGGTCCAAACCCTATACACGGAATACCATATCTCCCCATAATTGATACCCCATTAGTTGAAAACGTCCATTTATCTAACTTTGTTTTTTCACTAAATAAATATTCATATGATTTTACTACACCTTTGCATAAATTATGACTTTCATCTATTATCCAAGTTGGAAAATAACTATCAACATTTGGTTTATAACCAGTATACGATTCTCTAGTATATTTATATAACTCAACTTTCGCATTAAACTTTTTCACACTTTCTAAATTCCTAATTTCTCCTAAAGCGCTTTCTTCATTTTCACCTTGAGTTAATCTTCTATCTATTGATATATAACATTTATCTGCAACTGCACATCTTGATGGTGATGTATGAAATATTTCAGAAACCACTAATGTTCCTTTTCCTAAAAAAGCATCATGTTTTAACTTTTCATTTAACTTCTCTAATTCTAATAAAATTGGAGCCATTTTATAAATTGCATTTTCTCCTCTTTCAGGAGCTGAACCATGAGCAGATATACCAGTAGTTGTAACTTTTATCTCCATTCTGCCACGATGCCCTCTATATACATTAAGACTTGTAGGTTCTGTTATTACTACAAACTCCGGCTCAATTATTTTATTATCTAATATATATTTCCAACACAATCCATCACAATCTTCTTCTTGAGCAGTACCGGTAATCCATATTGTGTAATCTTTAGCTAAATCAAGCTCTTTGATTATCTTACCTGCATAAACGATTGATGCAAAACCACCTTCTTGATCAGAAGTTCCTCTTCCCATAATAATTTCATTATCTTCCATTCCTTCAAACGGATCACAATTCCAATTTTCTAAATTACCTACATCAACCGTATCAATATGACCATCCATTGCAATTATTCTTTTGCCATTTCCGATACGACCCAAAATATTTCCAAATCCATCTATCATTATTTCATCATAATTTAATTTTTCCATTTCTTCTTTAATTCTTAAAACGACTTCTTTTTCATTAGTACTAGTAGACGGTATTTTAACCATATCTCTTAAAAACTTAAATAAATC
>JAYEHA010000168.1:13526-16206 GCA_034659335.1 Bacillota bacterium | reverse complement strand
TGGGGATAAGTGGACCTATAATTATAAATAATGCTAGATATATTAGAGAAGAAGATATTTTAAAAGTAAATTTTTTAAATCAAAATAGTGAAGAATTTGAGAAAAATTTTATTGAGGAAATTCATAAACATCCTAAAAAAAGTATTATAAATATATTAAAGAGATTTGATATTCCTGATAGAGTACTTATTAAGTTGTTAAATAATATAGATTTGAATGTAAATGGTGCTGAATTAAGTAAGAAAAACAGAAAATTAATAGTTAATAATTTAATTGAAAAATGCTTCACTGTAAAAAAAGTTGGGACTTTACATAATTCTATGGTTACAGTTGGTGGAATTGATTTAAGTGAAATTAATAAAAAAAGTATGGAAAGTAAAAACAATAAAAATTTGTTTTTTATCGGAGAAGTATTAGATATTGATGGAGAGACGGGTGGTTATAATATTCAATGGGCTTTTACTAGTGCTAAGTTAGCTAGTTTGAAGATAAATGAAAAAGGTTAAGATTATCAGATAAAAGTATTGGGGGGGATATGAAAAAAGGGTATATAGCTATTATGTTTGCAGTTATTCCGTGGGGAATTAGTTTTTTAAATACAAAGGTAGTAATTCAGGTTTTAGGTGCAATGACTCTTTGTTTTTTTAGGTTTTTAATAGCTTTTATTATTATTGCAATTATGGCTTTCTTGACTAAGAAGGATTTAAGAATAAATAAAGAAGATATAAAATATTTTTTGCTGGCAGGTGGTGTCGGTATAACAGTATATTTTTACTTTGAAAATAGTGGAATGAGGTATATTGAACCCTCAGCGGCATCATTAATTTTAGCTTCTATGCCAATAGCGACTATATTTGCGGAAGCAATTTTTGATGATAGGAAATTAAGTGAAAAAATGATGTTTGGTGGTATAGTTTCATTGATAGGTGTAGGAATAATAATTAGTGGAGATATTGATTTAAATAATATTTTTAATAATGGGGTAGTAAAAGGTTATTTGATGATGCTTGGAGCAATTGCTTCTTGGATTATATATGCATTATCTACAAAAGTATTGTTTGAAAAATATTCTCAATTTGCTATAGTTTTTTATCAATTTATGTTTGGTGTAGTATTGGCATTTCCGTTTGTTTTTTTTGAAAATAATTCTTTTGAATTAGTCAATAATGTTGTTCTTTTAAATATATTAGCACTAGGAGTTTTTTCTTCTGCTATTGGTTTTTTTTCTTATAATTATGCTATGAAAGTTATTGGTGTTTCAAAAGCTTCATTATTCATAAATTTCATTCCAATTGTTACGATTATCGCTAGTTATTTTCATTATGGTTCATTAATTGGCGTTAGACAAATTGTTGGGGGTATTTTTATTGTGGCATCTGTTTTAATTAATAAAGAAAATGAAGAAATTGAGTGTTTAAATAGTCACAGAAATATAGGTGAATGATTATGGATAGGAAAAATATTGCTAAAAAAAATTATTTGGGAAGATTTAATTGTGCTCAATCAGTTGTTTTATCTTTTAAAGATGAAATAGGTTTATCAGATGACTATTTGGAAAAAATTTCTTTAGGCTTTGGCGGTGGAATTGGGAATTTGCAAAAAACTTGTGGTGCTTTGACTGGTGGAGTAATTGTTTTAAGTGTTTTAGATAAAGATAATATAAAAAATTTAATAAAGAAACTTTTTGAAGAATTTGAAATAAGAAATGGATATCTAGAGTGTTTAAACTTAATAAATATTGATTTTGTAGATACATCGTATGTTTTAACAGAAGAAGAAAATATAATAAAACAGGAAAAATGTTTGGGGTATGTATTAGATGTTGTAGAAATCCTCGAAATGTTATTAGTAAATACTAAATAGTGAAAGATTCACTATTTAGTATTTTTTCTTTAATGATTAGTAAGATTGTCGATATTATTAATGGAGGGGTTTTATA
This sequence comes from Bacillota bacterium, assembly GCA_034659335.1. Taxonomy (GTDB): domain Bacteria; phylum Bacillota; class Clostridia; order Peptostreptococcales; family Acidaminobacteraceae; genus HSG29. The sequence goes on along the minus strand of JAYEHA010000168.1, from coordinate 14,267 downwards.
TGAAAATTACATCTTTTATAAATATTAGGACATCAACTGAAAATAATAAAATTGAGAAAAAAGATATAAACGGTGAAATGAATGATACTGGATTTGAATCATTAGAAATGAAAAAAACTAGTGAAAATTTAAGTATTTATAAAGTTTTAACTGATAATAAGATTTCACCGACAAAAGAAATGATTGAAAATATTAAAGGCGTATTTCAAAAAAATGGTGGGACTTTAGAGGAAAAAATAAATAGTTTAGATATTTTGCTTAAGAAAGATATTGAAATAACAGCTAAAAATTTTAAAATTATGCATCAATCATTAACTAAGAATATTGATTATAATGAATTATTTGATATTTTAGATAAGTATTTTAAAGAGGAAGAAGTAGACTACGATAAATTGTTTAAAACGATAGGATTGTCAGAAAAAGTTGTTAATCAGTTTTTATTGCTTAAAGTTAATAAATTTAGTTTAAAAGATAGTTTTATGGAGATTTATGATAATAGCAAAATTAGTTTAAGTGAAACAGAAAAAGAAATTATAAGTACGATTATTAATGATGATGATGATGATAATAATAAATCGATTGAAATCGAATCACAAATTCTTGAAATGCTTGATGATTTTGAAAAAAATATTGATGAAGTAATTTATGAAATTAGTAACGATATTACTAATGAAGTGAATGAAATAATAAATGTGGATAATTTTAGGAATTTTTTAGTTGAAATAACAACTGAAGAGATGA
>JAYEHA010000168.1:10414-13516 GCA_034659335.1 Bacillota bacterium | reverse complement strand
TAAAATTAATTGATCAAATTGTTATAGATTTAGATGGAAATAAAAAACCAGAAAGTAGTGATTTGTTGAGAGTTATTGATAATTTTGAAAAGGTGATTATGAAGAGTGATATTACTTTATATACTTCAATGAAACAAGAAAAAGAACTGATAAAACTTGCTTCAAAATTAGAGGCGTCAAAGGAATATTTAGATGATAATAATCCAAACAAGGCTAAATTATTATTAAAAGAAGTTAAGAAAGAATTAGATAAAATAAATTTTGAGCCCAAAGATATTAAAGTTAAATCATTTATGAAAAAAGAGGCAAATAAAATATTGTTTAATGAAAAAAGTAATTATAAGGATGTTTGTAATACATTTTCTAAAAAGAATAAAGGAGTTAGAGAAATCCTAGAAGTTTTAAGAGCTACTGGAATAAATCATGATTCTGAGATGGTTCAAAAAATTGAAAAATCAGATTTTAATAAATTAGAGATTTCAAATTTAAAAGATATTGTTTTAAGTGTTATGAAGACTAATGAAGGTAAAATGTTGAGTGAATTAAAAAATGTGGTAAAGAATGTTACGGGCAATCAGCTTCAAAATAAATTAGAAGTTAAATCTAATACTCAGCAAATGCATTTATCAATACCATATGAAGTTAATAGTAAAATTCAATCTTTAGATTTATATATAAATTCTAAAAAAGAAAATGAGAAAATTGATTGGAAAAATTCTACTTTATATTTTGTGATAAATTTAAAAAAATATGGAGAAACTGGTATTAGAATATCTGCTACAAATAAAGTAGTAAATATGAATATTAAAAATGATAGCGATACATTTAGGAGTGTTTCTAAAGAGATGTTTAATATGTTTTTAGATGAATTATCAAAAGAAGGATTTATTAAAGGCCAAGTAAATTATTCGGTATTTACTGATAATAAAAAGAAAGAATCAACTAATAATATGGTAGGCATTAATATGAGTGATAACGGATTTGATGTGAAAATATGAAAAATAAATATAACGATGAGATAATTGATAATAGAGATGTACTTGAAGAAATAAGTGAAGAATATATTGAAACTGCAATAGAGTATGATTTAAATATTGAAAAGGATCCCAAAGTGTTAAAAAATACTTTGGATATGGATATAAGAGATAATATTCCACCGCAATTATTATTAATTGTATCTGGTATTGTAAATATAATTGAAACTTTAGAAAAAGGTGAAAAATGAAAGTTAAAAAAAGCAGTAAAATTGGTAAAGTTAATAAGTTAAAAAATAAGAAGATTTCTACTGAAGATACTAATAGAATTTCATTTACTGAAATATTAGCATCTACTGAAGAGGATAAAATGAGAGAAGCATTAAGTGAAGTATTAGAAAAAATAAATAAAAAAGGGAAAGAGCTTATCAATAAGAGAACTGTAGAAAATTTATTGGAATATAAAAAAATGGTGAAAAATTTTATAGAAGAAGCGGTAGATTTTGGATTGAAAGTCAATGCAAGAAGGGGATATGGACTTAGTGGACGAACTAAAATACTGAGAACTGTAAGTACTATTGATAAAAGATTAATTGAATTAACAGATATTATTCTTAAACAAGAAACGAAAGGAATGAGGTTATTAGAAAAAGTAGGACAAATAGAAGGGCTTTTAGTTAATATTTTTGTGTGATATAATTTTAAAAAAAGATTGACAATGTTACGGAAATGTAATAATATCAAATTTAATAAAAAAGCTGTGATAAAAAGAGTAAATTTAATTCATTTAATAAAGCGAGCTAGTGATAGTGTGAGACTAGTATTAAATATTAGATTGAAAAACATTTTTGAGTTATTAACTGAAATCGAAAGAGAGTAGGCTTAGTCGGGTCTGACCGTTATATCAGTAGAGTATCGATTTATTTCTGTGCTCAAATAATAAACCAAGGTGGTATAGCAAAATAAGTCTTTTGTCCTTTATTTAGGATAAGGGATTTTTTTATTTTATTAATAAAAAAATGATGGCAGATATTTTTAAGGAGGGAAGTATGAAAAGATTAAGAGTAATTGAAGGGTATGAGTCATATATGACTTTGATGGAAACTGAAGTGGCATTAAAAGAAACAAAGGATTTTTTTGAAAGAGATTTAGCTAAAACATTAAATTTAACAAGAGTATCAGCTCCATTATTTGTATTACCTAAATCAGGATTAAATGATAATTTAAATGGCGTAGAAAGACCTGTATCATTTGATCTTAAAGAAACTGGTGAAGTAGCTGAAATTGTACATTCTTTGGCGAAATGGAAACGGATGGCACTTTATAGATATGAAATTGGTGTTGGTAAAGGGCTTTATACTGATATGAATGCCATTAGAAGAGATGAAGATTTAGATAATTTGCACTCAGTATATGTTGATCAGTGGGATTGGGAAAAGGTAATTACTCAAGGCGATAGAACAAAAGAGTATTTGGAAGAAACAGTAAAAAAAATATATACAGTTTTAAGAGATTTAGAATTAGATTTGTTTACTAGATATTCATATTTACAAAGAAACTTACCGGAAGAAATTAAGTTTATTACTACTCAAGAGCTTGAAGATATGTATCCTGATTTATTACCTGCTCAAAGGGAAGATGCAATAACAAAAAAATATTATGCAGTATTTTTAGAGAAAATTGGTGGAGTATTAAAATCTGGTGAAAAACATGATGGTAGAGCTCCAGATTATGATGATTGGGAATTAAATGGCGATATATTATTTTGGAACCCTGTATTAAAACGCGCATTTGAAATTTCTTCTATGGGAATTAGAGTAGATGAAGAATCATTAGCAAAACAGTTAAGAATTAGTGATTGTGAAGATAGAAAAGAAATGAAATATCATAAGATGCTTTTAGCTGGAGATTTACCATTAACAATTGGTGGCGGTATTGGGCAATCTAGAATGTGTATGTTTTTCTTGAGAAAAGCTCATATTGGTGAAGTCCAAGCGAGCGTTTGGCCAGAAAAAATGATTGAAGATTGTAAAAATGTAGGTATTCATTTGTTATAAAATCTAAAAAGCCTTATTTATATTAAGGCTTTTTTTAATATATTAATTATTATTTTGGTTTTAAATATAGT
>JAYEHA010000168.1:0-10404 GCA_034659335.1 Bacillota bacterium | reverse complement strand
GTGTGAAACGTGATATTATAAATAAAGGTAATTAATTGTAAAAGAGCGTTTAAATATTTGTTTTATATACGAAAAGTTTGGAGTGAAATGATGGATTTAAGAAATTTAAATGAGGTACAAAGAGAAGCTGTAGAAATTACTGATGGACCTTTATTAATATTGGCAGGTGCTGGAAGTGGTAAAACTAGAGTTTTAACACATAAAGTAGCATATTTGATTGAAGAAAAAAATGTTTTTCCAAGTAATATTTTAGCAATAACGTTTACGAATAAAGCTGCTGATGAAATGAAAAGCAGAGTTAATAAATTAATCGGAGGAAAAGCTACTGGATTATGGATGGGAACTTTTCATTCTATATGCTTAAGAATATTACGAAGAAATGCAAATATAATTGATTTTACTAGTGATTTTACTATATATGATGTTGCAGATCAAAATACAGTTGTTAAAAATTGTATGAAAGAGTTAAATATTAATACTAAACAATTAAGTCCTAGGAATGTTAGAAATACTATTTCAATGGCAAAAAATGAAATGATTACTCCTGAAAAATTTGAGAAGTTACATGAAGATGATTTTAAATATAAAAATTATATTAAAATATATAAAAAATATCAAGCTATTTTAAAGAAAAATAATTCAATGGATTTTGATGATTTAATAAACAATACAATTACTATTTTTAAAGAAAATAATGAGGCTTTAGAGTTTTATCAAAGAAAATTTAAGTATATTTTAATTGATGAATACCAAGATACTAATTATGCTCAGTATTTATTTATTTTATTATTATCAGGTGGTTATAATAATATATGTGCAGTTGGAGATGCAGACCAATCAATTTATAAATTTAGAGGAGCTGATATTAGAAATATTTATGAATTTGAAAAAGATTATAAAAAATCTAAAATTATTAAATTGGAGCAAAATTATAGATCTAGCCAAACAATATTAGATGCAGCTAATAGTGTAATCAGTAATAATTTATCGAGAAAAGCTAAAAAACTTTGGACTTCAAATGGTAAGGGTGAAAAGATTAACTATTATCAAGCTTATACGGAAAAAGATGAAGCTAACTATGTATATAGTAAAATTAAGGAATATAAAGAAGCTTCATTTGATGAATTTGCAATTCTTTATAGAACGAATGCTCAATCAAGAGTTTTTGAAGATATTTTTAGAGAAAAGGGTATTCCTTATCAAATGATAGGTGGTCTAAAGTTTTATGAACGAATGGAAATAAAAGATGTTTTAGCATATTTAAAACTTATTCAAAATCCTGCTGATGATATTTCCTTTGAAAGAATAGTAAATGTTCCTAAAAGAAGTATTGGTAAAAAAAGTGTTGAAAAACTTTATGATTTTGCAAATAGTAAAGGTTTGAGTTTATATGAAGCGCTTTTAGAAATTGAAGATTGTTATACTTTATCTCCTAGAGCTATAAAATCGCTTAAAAGTTTTAGGGAAATTATTAGACAAATTAGGATAGAGTTAAATAGTTTAAATGTACTTGATGTTTTTGATAGAGTAATTAATAAATCTGGTTATATTAAAGATTTAGAATTAAAAGATACTATTCAGGATACAACAAGAATTGAAAATGTTAAAGAGTTAAAAAGTGTAATTATTGATTTTGTAAAAAATCATGAAGAGGATCCTACTTTATCAAATTTTTTAGCAATTACAACTTTACAAGCTGGAATTGATAATATGGATGAAGAGCAAAAAGGTGTATTAATGATGACGCTTCATAGCGCAAAAGGGCTTGAATTTCCAAATGTATTTTTAGTTGGAATGGAAGAAAATTTATTTCCTTCTTTTATGTCTATTAAAAGCAATGAAGATATTGAAGAGGAAAGAAGACTTTGTTATGTGGGAATTACAAGGGCTGAAAAACAATTGTTTATTACTCATTCAGTTTCGAGAATGCTTTATGGTAAAACAAATAGAAATGAAATTTCAAGATTTATTGAAGAAATACCAGAAACATTATTAAATTTTGATCATAAATCAGCATCAAAAGTTGTTATAAGTAATACAAGTTATATTAAAAAAAGTAATAATATGAGTAAACAAGTTATAAATAGCGGAAATGATTATAGGGCTGGAATGAAAGTTAGACATAAAGTTTTTGGTAATGGGACTGTTATTGATAGTAAGGAAAATGTTTTAACTATTGCTTTTGAAGGTAAAGGAATAAAGAAGTTAGTGGCTGGAATTGTACCTATTGAGATTGTGGGTTAGAAATGAAAAATGAAATTGAAAAATTAAAAAATGAAATAGAAAAACATAGTCATAAATATTATTTATTAAATAAACCTGAAATATCTGATTTTGAATATGATAAATTAATGAATAGATTGATTAAGTTAGAAGAAAATAATCCGGAGTTTAAAACAGATGATTCTCCAACAGAGAAAGTTGGTGCAAAACCTTTAGAGAAATTTGCTTCAGTTAAGCATAAAGTTAAGTTACTTAGTCTAGGAAATGCTTTTAGTAATGGAGAATTAATAGAGTTTCATAATAGATGCAAAAAAAGTATTGATGAAGATATTGATTATGCAGTTGAATATAAAATTGATGGACTTTCGGTAAGTTTACAGTATGAAAAAGGAATGTTTATTAAAGGCGCAACAAGAGGTGATGGAGAAGTTGGAGAGAATATTACTAAAAATTTAAAAACGATTAAATCGATTCCGTCTAAATTAAATAAGCCTGTTGATATTATTGTTCGTGGCGAAGTGTTTATTGGAAAAAAAGAATTTAAGAAACTTAATGAAATAAGAGAAGATGTTGGAAAAGCGGCGTTTGTAAATCCAAGAAATGCTGCTGCTGGTTCATTAAGGCAATTAGATTCAAGAGTTGCCGCAAAACGACCTTTAGACATCTTTGTTTTTGATATATTACAGTATGAAAAAGAATTTAATACTCATATAGAAGAATTGAATTTTTTGAAAACATTAGGATTTAATGTCATTGAAAGTTTTTGGAAAGAATCAATTAATGAAGTTAATAAATTATGTGAAAAAATGATAGAAAAAAGGCATCATTTAGCATATGATATAGATGGAATGGTTATTAAAATAAATAATATTAAAATGCAAAAGTTACTTGGAGAGAGAACAAAATCACCTAAATATGCTATAGCTTATAAATTTCCTGCGGAAGAAGTAGAAACTGTCATTAATGATATTACAATTCATGTAGGACGGACTGGTGTTTTGACTCCAAGAGCAGAATTAGAGCCTGTATTTATAGCTGGTTCTACAGTAAGTCGTGCAACGCTTCATAATCAAGACTATATTGATGAAAAAGATATTAGAATTGGAGATACTGTTATTATTCAAAAAGCAGGAGATATTATACCCGCGGTTGTAAGAGTAGTTATTGAAAAAAGAAATAGTCAAGAAAGATATTTTATTTCAGATTATTGTCCGATATGTAATGCTAAAGCGATTAAAGCAGATGGAAAAGCTGCAAAAAAATGTACAAATCCTGATTGTCCTGCAAAATTAAATCGAAAAATTAGACATTTTGTTTCTAAAGCGGGGATGGATGTTGTAGGATTAGGAGAGGCTGTTGTAAAACAATTGATTGACTATGACCTTATTAGTAATGTTTCTGATATTTATTATTTAAATAATTTAGAAGAACAACTTTTGAAGTTAGATGGAATGGGTAAAAAATCAGTTAATAATTTATTTAAATCTATAGAAAATTCTAAAAGCAATCAATTGAACAAATTAATAAGTGCATTAGGGATTAATCTTGTTGGTGTAAAAGCTGCTAAAGTATTAGCAAAAGAATTTATTACTTTAGATAATTTAATTAAAAGTAATTTAGAAACGTTATCATCTATTGATGAAATCGGTGAGAAAATGTCAGAAAGTATTACTAATTATTTTAAGGATGAAATAAATATAGAAATAATAGATCGGTTAAGAGAAGCTAATGTTAATTTTAAAGAAGAAATAGTAGAAAATATATCGTTAATATTTAATGATAAAACATTTGTTGTAACTGGTAAACTTAACAGTTATACTAGAGAAAGCATAAAAGAAGAAATAATTAATAATGGTGGTAAAGTAATGTCTAGTATTAGCAAAAATACTGATTATTTAGTTTACGGAGAAAAAGCAGGTTCCAAATTAAAAAAAGCTGAAGAAATTGGTGTTACATTGCTAGATGAAAAAACATTTATAGAAATGTTAAATAGATAATTAATAAAAGGAGGGAAAGTATGTCATTAACAGTAAAAGATGTAGAACATGTTGCTAAATTATCAAGGTTATCATTTGATGATAATGAAAAAAAAGATTTTATTAAAAAATTGAATAGTGTAGTTGATTATATTGAAAAGTTAGATGAAGTTGATGTTGAAGGTGTGAAACCTACTTATCATGCTCTTGAAGTTAAGAATGTATTTAGAGAAGATAAAGTTGAAAAATCATTTGATAGAAAAGAAATTATTGCAAATGCACCTAGTGCAGAGGGTGGATGTTTTAAAGTACCTAAAGTAGTTAAGTAGGAAGGAGAAAAAATGGATTTTTTTAATTTAACAGCTCACGAAGTTAGAGATTTGTTGAGAGATAAAAAAGTTACTTCAGTAGAATTAGTTGAAAATATGTTTTTGAGAATTGAAAGTGTAGAGAGTGATTTAAATGCATTCTTATTGACATATAAAGAAGAAGCTTTAGAAAAAGCTATAAAAATTGATGAAAGAATAAATAATGGTGAAGAACTTGGAGATTTAGCGGGTATACCGATTGCAATAAAAGATAATATGTGTACTATTGGTAAAAACACAACTTGTGCATCTAAAATATTAGAAAATTTTAAGCCGCCTTATAATGCAACCGTTATTGATAAATTGGAGGAGGCTGGAGCAATAATTATTGGTAAAACAAATATGGATGAATTTGCAATGGGTTCTTCTACAGAAAATTCAGCGTTTAAAACTTCAAAAAATCCGTGGGATCTTGAAAGAGTGCCTGGTGGTTCTTCAGGTGGATCTGCAGCGGCAGTAACTTCAGGAGAAGCTTTTATAGCTTTAGGAAGTGATACTGGTGGATCTATTAGACAGCCTGCATCTTTGTGTGGGATTGTAGGGCTTAAACCTACTTATGGATTAGTTTCAAGATATGGTTTAATTGCATTTGCTTCAAGTTTGGATCAAATTGGACCGTTAAGTAAAGATGTTGAAGACACTGCTATTATGCTTAATGCAATTGCAGGTCACGATAAGAGAGATTCAACAAGTGCAAATAAAGAAAAAGTTGATTATAAAAAGGCTTTAGTTAATGATATAAAAGGAATGAAAATTGGTGTGCCTAAAGAATATTTTTCTGACGGTATAAATGAAAATGTAAAAAAAGTTATTTATAGCGCTTTAGATAGATTAGTTGAATTAGGTGCAGAATATGAAGAAATTTCTTTGTCCTATTCAGAATACGCATTACCAGCTTATTATATTATAGCACCGGCTGAAGCTTCATCAAATTTAGCTAGATTTGATGGAATTAGATATGGTTATAGAACTGAAAAGTTTGATTCAATAGATGATTTATATACTAAAACTAGAACCGAAGGGTTTGGTGAAGAAGTAAAAAGAAGAATTATGATTGGAACTTATTCATTAGCTTCGGGTTATTATGATGCATATTATAATAAAGCTATGAAAGTAAGAACTTTAATTAAAAATGATTTTGATAAAGCGTTTGAAAAATATGATTGTATAATTACTCCTACAGTGCCGAATAAAGCATTTAAAATTGGTGAAAAAATAAATGATCCATTAACTATGTATATGGAAGACGTTTGTACGGTGCCAGTAAATATTGCTGGTGTTCCAGCAATTTCAATTCCGGCTGGATTTGTTGATTCAATGCCGATTGGTATGCAAATTATTGGAAAGCATTTTGATGAAGAAACTATTTTAAGAGTTGCATATACTTTTGAAAAAAATACTGATTTTAACAGAAGAGTTAAGTTGTAGGAAGGAGATATCGATGGAATTAAAAACTATAGTTGGACTTGAAATTCATTCAGAGTTAAAGACCAAGTCTAAAATATTTTGTGGTTGTACTACAGAATTTGGTGGAGAAGTAAATACACAATGTTGTCCTGTATGTATGGGACTTCCAGGTAGTTTGCCTGTTGTAAATAAAAAAGTGATTGATTTTGCAATTAAGACAGGGTTATCTTTTAATTGTGATATTGCGCGATATACTAAAATGGATAGGAAAAATTATTTTTATCCTGATTTAGTTAAAGCTTATCAAATTTCACAATATGATCTTCCTTTATGTGAGAATGGATTTATTGAGATAGAAAAAGCTGATGGGACTAAAAAAAGAATTCGTTTAATAAGAATTCATATAGAAGAAGATACAGGAAAATCATTACATGGGTTGGAAGATGTCTCTTTATTAGATTATAATAGAAGTGGTGTGGGATTAGTAGAAATAGTTACTCAACCTGATATAAGTACTGCAGAAGAAGCAGGATTGTTTTTAGATGAATTAAAAGCTACGTTGGAATACTTAGAGGTATCAGATGTAAAAATGGAACAAGGATCACTTAGATGCGATGTAAATGTAAATGTAGTTTCATTAGATGGGAAACTAAAAAGTAATATTAGTGAAATTAAAAACTTAAATTCATTTAAAGCCGTTCAAAAAGCTATTGAGTTTGAAACTATAAGACATACAGAACTTTTAAGAAAAGGCGAAAATACAAAAAAAGATACTAGACGTTGGGATTCAGAAAAGAATATAACTGTATTTATGAGAGATAAACAACATGTGCAAGATTATAGATATTTTCCTGAACCTGATATCGTGGATTTTGAAATAAGTGAAGAATGGATTCAAGAAATAAAAGATGGATTGCCAGAATTACCAAAAGATAAGAGGATTAGATTTATTAAAGAATATGGGATTCCAGAGTATGACGCAAGAGTATTGATAGGAAATAGACAACTTGCAAATTATTTTGAAGAGATTTGTAAAGATTTCAAAGATGCTAAACTTGTAAGTAATTGGATTATGACAGAACTTTTAAGAAGGATGAATTTAGAAGGTATAACTTTAGAAGAATTAAAATTTTCTATTAAAGATTTAATTGTATTATTTAATCAAATAGCAGAGGATAAGATTAGTAATAATTCTGCAAAAAAAGTATTTAGAGAAATGTTTGAAAATGGTAAAAAACCATTAGAAGTGATTGAAGAAAAAGGTTTAGCGCAAATATCAAATGATGATTTTATTAATGACCTAGTTACTGAAGTTTTAGAAGAAAATCCAGATGCAATAATTGATATTAGAAATGGTAAAGATAGAGCGATTGGATTTTTAGTTGGACAAGTGATGAAAAAATCTCGTGGTAAAGCGAATCCTCAAAAAGTAAGTGAATTAATTAAAAAAAATTGTGAAGAATAATATTAGAGAAGCAGCTTATTATAAGCTGTTTTTTTAATGTAGAAAATATTATAAAATTATAACTTGACCGTTGGTCAATTATATGGTTTAATGTATTAAAGAAGAAATGACTAAAAGTCATTAATTGTAGAGTGAGGTGATAAATGTGAGATTAAAAGGTTTAAAAGGTGATTTAAAGGCTTTAGCAAAAAATAAATTTATGATTGCCACTATTATAGCTATTACATTAATTCCAGTAATATATGGTGGATTATATTTAGCTGCATTTTGGGCGCCGTATGATCATACTGAGAATATAAAAGTAGCTGTTGTAAATCTAGATAAGGGTTATATTAACGATGATAATGAACTGAAAGAGTATGGCAAGGAAGTTGAAATATCATTAAGTCATAATGACGATTTAGGATGGTATTTTGAGCCAGATTATGATTTGGCTATTGAAGGGTTAAATAATGATAAATATTATTCTCTTTATGTTATTCCAGAAGATTTCTCAAAAAAATTAGAAGGAATAAAAAAAGGTGATTTAAGGAAACCTGTATTACAGTTTATTCCTAATGAAAAGAAAAATTATATTAATTCACTAATTAATAAAAAAGGATTTGATTCGTTACAAGCAGAAATAAATGCTAAGATATCAAGTATTTTTGCAAGTATAATTATAGAAAATTTAGAATTAATGAAAGATGGACTTAATACTGGAACTGAAGCGTTATTTTTGCTTACCGAAGGGACTAATCAACTTAAAAATAAAATTCCTGTTTTGGAAAGTGGTATTGATAAAATTAATGATGGGACAAATTTATTAAGCGATAAATTATCAGAAGCATCAGATGGCGTCAGAAAAATTAATGATGCAAGTGAATCCCTTAATAGTAAAATGCCAGAGTTGGTAAATGGAGTAAATGATTTGAATGAAGGGACTTTATTATTATCTAATAAATTAACAGAAGCTAATGAAGGTGTGGATTTATTAAAAGATACCATAAGTTCTTATCAAGAGAAATTGCCAAAGATACAAGATGCTACAAATGATTTGTATATTGCATCATCTAAATTAGCTGATAGTACAGAAAATTTAAAAGATAAAGGCGGAGATTTAGAAGAGGCATTAGATACGCTATCTGATGCAATGGAGACATTAGATGTTGGTATTGGAGCGGCTTCTAGTAGTTCTCTAGATATTGTAAATATTGCAGATAGTATTTATAATGAACGAAAAATATTGTCAGACACTGCAAATGATTTGATAAAATCTAATTTAGGATTAAAATCATCTTTAGATTTACCGAGTGAAGATGAGATTGAATCGATTATTACTGTTTTATCTACTAATGGACAAGCTGCACTAGCTAGTAATCTTATGAGTGATTTTAAAACTTTTTCTGAGATGGGAAAGTTAATTTATGAGACAAATCAGTTATTAGATGATGCAAATAATGTAAAAATAGATATTACTGATTCGCAAGGTAAAGAAAAAGCGAGTGGAGAGATTAGTGAAATTCTTAAGATTAAAATCCCCGAGAAGTTAGGGGTATTAGGGTTAAAGAAAGCTACGTTATTTAATCCAGAGAATGGTACTGCGATTGAGCATTTTGATAGTGCTAGTGATTTCTTTGCGACTGTAGATGAAGATGATATTGTTAACCAGATGGATGGAGTTTCTTATGCGCTAAGTATTATGAAATCTACAATGCCTCAAAATGTAGAAGAACAAACTGCTCAAATGAAATATGTTGAAAATGAGTTAGTTAAATATGGTGACGTTTTATCAAAAAAGTTAGAAGCTCAAGCGTTATTTGATGCTAATTTAGCTTTATCTAGAGGTTTAGGAGATGGATCGGATGGAACTGAAAAAATAAAAGATGGTATTGAAAAGGTAAATGAGAGCACAGAAAAGTTTGTTTCTATGATTGATTTGTTATATAAAAACAATAATTATATGACTAGTTCTTTAGATATACTTAATACAAAAATACCTGACTTAGAACAAGGAATATCAGTGGTTAATGATAATGTTATAGTGCTTGATAATGGAATGAGAAAATTAGCAAATGCTAGTATGAAATTGTCTGAAGGTACTGAAGAGTTGAATGGGAAAATACCTGATTTACAAGAAGGAACGGCTATGTTAGCGGATGGAAGTAGACTTGTTGTTAATGGTGTTGTAAAATTAGAAAATGCATCAATAAAATTATTTGAAGGTACTAAATTGCTTAATGAAAAAATGCCCGATTTATTAGATGGGGTTAACAAAATTAATGATACAACAGTTTTATTAGGAAGAAAGATGGAAAGTGGCGCTGATAGAGTTTCAGATGTTGTTATTATGAATTCTCAAAATATGGGAAATTTTATGGCAGAGCCAATAAAAGCAGAGACTAATGAAGTATATGCAGTTGAAAATTATGGCGCTGGTTTCACACCGTATTTTGTATCATTAGCACTATGGGTTGGAGCTTTAGCACTATTTATAGTTGTACCAATTAAAAATAATTATGGTGTTAGTTCACAACAATTTGCAGTATATAGGTATTTAATGTTTTCAATTGTTGGAATTATTCAAGCGTTAATATTAACAGAAGTAATACTTAAGTTAGGACTTAAGCCATCAAGTGTAATGACTTTTGGGGTTTTCAATATATTCTTATCATTGACATTTATAGCAATTGTTCAATCATTAATATATATATTTGGTGATGTAGGAAAACTTATTGCGACAGTTTGGTTTGTGTTACAATTAACTGCTTGTGGTGGAACGTTCTCAAAAGAATTAACTCCGCAATTTTTTCAATCAATAAGTCCATATATGCCATTTACTTATTCTGTTTCAGGTATTAGAGAAATAATTAGTGGTATGAATCAAATGGTATTTAAACAAGATGTTGTAGTATTGTTAATATTTCAAATAATTGCATTATCAATATTGTTTATTGGATCGAAATATAAAAATTATAATGGAGAA
>JAYEHA010000167.1:0-3505 GCA_034659335.1 Bacillota bacterium | reverse complement strand
TGAGATATGCAAATTTAGGTGTTGGTTATTGTGAAGGTAAAGAAGTAAAAATAAAAAATGCTTTAATTGGTCAAACTGTTGAAGTGAATTTATCGAAAATAAAAAGTAAGACAGCTAAAGGGAAAGTAAATAGAGTTATAAAAAGAGCCGATTATGAAATAGATGCAAAATGCATACATTATGATAATTGTGGTGGTTGTTCTAGACAGACTGTACCTATTGAAAAACAATTAGAACTTAAAAATAATATGGTAAAAGATTTATTTGAAAGAAATGAAATTCCATATGAAGAATTTGAACCAATTGAAAAATCACCAATTGAATATAATTATAGAAATAAAATGGAATATTCATTTGGAGATGAATCTTATGGTGGAGAATTGAATCTTGGGATGCATAAAAAAGGAAAATTTTATGATGTAATTAATACGACTAGTTGTTTAATTGCAACGGAAGATTCAAATAAAATTCAAGAGTTAGTTTTAGAGTTCGCTAGAAAAACAGGGAAAAGAAAATATCATATAAAAAAGCATGAAGGTTATTTTAGACATTTAAGTGTAAGAAAAGGTTTTAATACAGGTGAAATTTTAGTTGGAATTGTTACTACAACTCAAGAAGAAGTTAATTATGATGAATTAGTTAAAGATATGTTAAATTTAAAATTAGATGGTACAATAGTAGGAATTTTAAGAATAAAAAATGATGGTTGGGGAGATGTTGTAGCAGGAGAATATGATATTTTATATGGCCATGATTATTATTTTGAAGAACTTTTAGGTTTAAAATTTAAAGTCTCATTTTATTCTTTTTTTCAAACTAATCCACTAGGAGCGGAAGTACTTTATTCTGTTGTTAAAGATTATTTAGGTAATGCTAAAGATAAAAATATTATGGAATTATTTTCAGGCACTGGTACTATCGGTCAAATAATTTCTGAAAATTCAAAAGAAGTTTTTGGTGTTGAATTAATTAATGATGCAGTTGAAATGGCTAATGAGAATGTAATGTTAAATGGTATAAATAATTGTCATTTTATTCAAGGTGATCTTTTTAAAGAAGTGGATAAACTTGATTTTAAACCAGATATAATCATTGTAGATCCACCAAGATATGGGATACCTAATAAAGCATTCAAGAAAATTTTAGATTTTAATGTTAAAGAAATGATATATGTATCATGTAATCCACAAGGGCTTATGGATAATTTAAAATTAGCCATTGAAATGGGGTATAAAGTAACAAAAGTTAGATGTATTGATATGTTTCCTCATACACCACATGTAGAGACGGTGGTAAAATTGCATTACAACGGCCGTTGATATTACTGAGTTTCAAGTCGTTTTCGAGATTCAATACATTCACTAAAAATAGTGATAATTACGTCGAAAAACACCAAAAAAATGGTATAAAAGTGGAATTTGCAATTTGATATGGTATGGGTAAACACGTCACCACGCAGTACCTTTTTAACTTTAAAAATGGAAAAATAAGTATAAAAAAATGACCGATTAGTATGATTATTCGGCCATTTTTTTTATGCTTATTTTGTGTATTATTATTAAATCTTATCTCCATTCTTATCAATAAAAAAACCTTCAAATTCACAATCAAGAGCTTTAGCAATTTCATCAAGTTCTTTCATTGAAAAATTATCCCTTTTAAATTTATTAGCTAAATTCTGATTTGTAGTTCCTATTCTATTACTTAATTCGACAATAGTAACATTTTTCCTTCTTAATAAAATACGGATTTTTTCTACCATAGTTAATTTCATTTAACCACCTACCTTAGTATAATAATACACTATTTAGTGTGGTTTATCAAAAAATAAAAAAAATAAAA
Source organism: Bacillota bacterium (assembly GCA_034659335.1). Lineage (GTDB taxonomy): Bacteria > Bacillota > Clostridia > Peptostreptococcales > Acidaminobacteraceae > HSG29. The sequence continues at coordinate 1,663 of JAYEHA010000167.1, read as the reverse complement.
AATAAAATGAACGAAACATTGCTATAATTAATTATAAAATGTATAATCACATCATATAGTGAGAGTTGGTAAAGGAGGAAAAAAACCATGAGTAAAGTAATTGGAATTGCATCGCAAAAAGGTGGAGTTGGAAAAAGTACAACTTGTAGAAATTTAGGAAGTGTTTTAGCAAAAAAAGGATACAAAGTTTTGGTGGTTGACTGCGACAATCAAGCAAGTGCTACTGATTGTTTTGGTATTAAAAATCCTGAAAATCTTGATATTACACTTTATCATTTGATGATGAATGTAATTAATGATAGAGATTTACCATCAAAAGAAAGCTACATTATTAAAAGAGAAGGTGTAGATATTATCCCAAGTAGTATTGAATTATCAGCAGTCGAAATTAATTTAGTTAATACCATGAGTAGAGAGTATGTACTTAAAATAATTATTGATGAAATTAAAGAAGAGTATGATTTTGTTTTACTTGATTGCATGCCATCACTGGGATTAATGACATTAAATGTACTGGCAACTTGCGATAGTGTTTTAGTACCAGTTACACCAGAATATTTATCAGCGAAAGGACTTGAATTATTGCTTAAATCAATAGTTAAAATTAAAAGGCGTATAAATCCAAAAATATCATTTGAAGGAATACTTCTTACAATGTTTGAAGAAAGAACAAATCTTTCTAAAAATATACTTGAAATGATTAAAAGTTCATATGGAGAAAATATAAATGTATTTAAAACTAGAATACCTAAATCGGTAAAAGTTGGTGAAGCAAATCTTAAAAGTATGAGTATAGTGGATTATATGCCAAATAATAAAGCTGCAATAGCATATGAAGAATTTACAGAGGAGTTGATTAACAATGGCAGAAAATAAATCAAAAAAAACTGAAACATTTGCATCTATATTTGGAGATGATTTTAGTTTAGAAGATAATAATGAAAAAGATGACGGAGTAACCAAACTTAAATTAGAAACTTTAGTACCTTTTAAAAATCACCCTTTTAAACTATACGAAGGTGATAGATTTAATGACATGGTTGAAAGTATTAAAAACTTAGGAGTAATTGTTCCAATTGTTGTTAGAAAAAAAGGTTTAAGATATGAAATTCTAAGTGGGCATAACAGAGTTAATGCTGCAAAAGAAGCAGGACTTAATGAAATACCCTCTGTTATAAAAGAAGGACTAACAGAAGAGGAAGCAATTTTAATTGTTACCGAAACAAATCTAATGCAAAGATCATTTACAGATTTAGTTCATTCAGAAAGAGCAACGGTAATTGCTACAAGACATAATGCTATGAAGAATCAAGGGGTAAGAAACGATCTTTTAAATGAGATAGAAAAACTCTCGAAAGCGCCAAATTTAGCGATTAATGAAACTTCTCGCCCATTGGGCGAAAAGTTAAATTCGGATAAAAAGGTTGCTAAAGAATATGGAATTTCACCAAGAAATATCTCAAGATATTTGAGATTAGATGAACTTAATGCAAAATTAAAAGATTTAGTTGATGAAGGTAAAATAGCAATGAGAGCAGGAGTAGATTTATCATATCTTAAAAATGATAGTCAAGAAATGGTAGAAGCGATTATATCTGAAAACACCTTCAAAGTAGATATGAAAAAGGCTGCCACTTTAAGAGCATTTGACAAGAGTGGAAAA
>JAYEHA010000166.1:0-3532 GCA_034659335.1 Bacillota bacterium | reverse complement strand
TTAAAATTTCTATTTCTATAATATTTTCTTCAAAATTATAATCTTCTGAAAGATCAACAGTAACAATATCTCCAGGATAAACTTTTTTTCCTCTTCTTGTATCAATTTCACCATTATATTTAATGAAATTATTTTTAATTAAATATTTAGCATGTCCACCAGTTGGTGAAATTTCTGCATATTTAAGTAATTGATCCATTTTTATAAATTCTGTTTTAATATATATTTTTTTCATTTAAGCTCCTTTAATCTAACTGGTAATATCATATATTTACAACTATTATTTTTTAATGGTTTAATAATTGAAGGACTCATATTATTATTAAATTTCATAATTAATTTTTCACTATCAATTATTTTTAAAACATCTAAAATATATGATGGATTAAATCCAATATCTAATTTATCTCCATTATATAACATTTTAATATTTTCTTCCATTTTACCATTTTGAGAATTTGATTTTATTAAAATATTATTATTACCAATTTCAAATTTAATAGAGGATTTTTTACTTTTTAAAGATAATAAATAACCTCGTTCTATTGAATCTTTAAATTCACTAGTGTTTATTATCATTTCAAATTTAAAATCATTTGGTATAATTTGTTCATACTTTATAAAATTACCTTCTAATAATCTAGAAATTATTTTTGTATTATTATAATTAAAAAGTATATGTTTATCAGTAAATGATATTTCTAAATCAATATTATCTTCAGTATTAATTATTTTATTTAATTCATTTAATGTTTTACCTGGAATAATTAATTCATTTTCTATAATACTATCAATTTCAATTTCCTTTAAAGCTAATCTATAACCATCAAGTGAGACAAAAATTAATTTTTTATTTTTAATTTTAAATAAAACACCAGTTAAAATAGGTCTAGATTTATCATTAGAAACTGCAAATAATGTTTGTTTAATCATTGTTTTAATTAAATTAGAATTTATTTTTAAAATATTATTTTTTTCAATTACTGGAATTTCAATATATTCTTCAGCTTTTTTACCTACTAAATTAAATTCAACTTTATCACAATATATATTAACATTATTATCATAATAAGTAATATTTACAATGGAATTTGGTAATTTATTAATTATAGTAATAAAAAAGGATGAATCAACGATTACTGAACCTTCTTCAATTATTGTAGCATCGATTGTTGTTTCTATTCCTAAATTAAGATCATTACCTGTAATAATTAATTTTGAATTTTTTGCTTCTAATAATAATCCAGTTAATATTGGTAAAGATGTTTTATTAGAAATTGCTTTTGAAGAAATATTTAAAGCTTCTAATAAAGATAATTTGTTAATTTTAAAATTCATGTGGAAAACCTCCTTATATTTATATGAATATATTATATAAATAAATATATTAAAAATAGTAATAGTAATAGGGCCTGTTAATTTGTGAATAACTATAAAATATGTTAATATATCAGTTTTTTCAAACTTATTAACATGTGGATAAAAATAAGTTTAATTAATAGTTATTAACATAACTTTAAGATGAAATTATCAACAGAATTAAATTAACATATTAACAATTTTTGTTAATATTAGTCCCCAACAATTTCTTTTATTAAATTTTTTACTGTATTATTAAAATCAAAATCTTCTTTCATTTGTGTATTAATTTTATCTTTAGCATGAATAACTGTTGTATGATCTCTTCCACCAAATTCTTCACCAATTTTAGGTAAAGATAAATCAGTTAAATCACGACATATATACATTGCAATTTGTCTTGGAAATGAAATGTTTCTAGATCTTCTTTTTGATATCAATTCTTTTGGAGTTATATTATAATTTTTACAAATAACATCTATAATTAAATCAACTGTTATTTTTCTAGGTTTATTATCAGATATAATATCTTTTAAAGCTTCATTTGATAATTCAACAGAAATTTCTTTATTAGTTAATGAAGAATAAGCAACTACTCTTATTAGTGCACCTTCTAATTCCCTAATATTAGATTTAATCTTACTTGCTATAAATGTAAAAACATCATTTGGAATATAAACATTATCATGTTCAGCTTTTTTTTGTAATATTGCTACTCTAGTTTCATAATCAGGTGCTTGTATATCAGTTATTAACCCCCATTCAAATCTAGAGCGAAGTCGAGCTTCTAAAGTTTGAATTTCTTTAGGTGGTCTATCTGAAGATAAAACAATTTGTTTATTAGCCTCATGAAGAGCATTAAATGTATGAAAAAATTCTTCCTGAGTACGTTCTTTACCAGCAATAAATTGAATATCATCAACTAATAAAATATCTGCTTTTCTATATTTATTTCTAAATTCAACATTTTTATCATCTTTAATAGAATTAATTAAATCATTAGTAAATTTTTCTGAAGTTACATAAATGATATTGGCATTTTTATTTTGATTTTTAACATAATGGCCTATAGCATGCATTAAATGTGTTTTGCCTAATCCAACACCACCATATATAAAAAGTGGATTATAAGCATTTGCAGGAGACTCTGCAACAGCTAAAGAACCAGCATGTGCAAATCTATTAGAGTTACCAATAATAAATTCACTAAATATATATTTTGGATTTAAAAGTGAAGAATTAAATTTTTTTTCGTTTTCCATTTCTTTAATTTGTATTTCAGTATTTTCAAATTTTTCTTTGTTTTCGCTATTAATTTCTGGACTAACCATTTTAATATTATATTCTTTAGAAGTAACTTCTTTAATAGCATTCTTAATTAATATTAGATAACGGTCTTCAAGTATTTGCCTAGTAAAAGTATTTATTGTAGATAAAATTATAGTATCATTATTCATACTAAGCGGTTCAATAGAACCAATCCAAGTTTCGAAACTAACTGATGTTAATTCAGATTTCATTAAATTCATTGAATTATTCCAAATTTGTTGCAAATCATTCATTTTAAAACCTCCATATTTCTTTTTGTTAACATGTTGTTAACAAAATAATTAATAATAAGATATAAAATATTATTAATTTGATTATTTATTTTAAGATTTGAAATGTTAATAAAATTGTTAATAAGTTTAAAAAAAACAAAAAAATAAATTATCCACAATAAATTGAGATAAATTATTAACTAATAAACATTGAAATATAAACGTTATAAAAAACCAATGTTAATAAATTGATTAGTTATTAACATTATTTCCACAAAAATATTTAAAATAGATTGTGGAAAAGCAATTAACATATAAATACTTACTTAATATAATATCAAAGAAAGAGAAAATTATCAATTTAATTATTTATTTTATCCACAAAAATAAGGTGATGTTGATAATAAAATGTTAAAATAAAAAAAATGAGTTATTAACATGTTGATATAAAAAAATTTAAAACTAATGTAATTTAGTATCCTTGACAATTTTTTTTTGACAATGTATAATAGCTTTGCAATATAAAATAGTGGTAACTGTGATTTTGATTTATTGAGGAGGAGAAATGCTACCTCAGAGTATTAAGAAAAATGATGAATTTAAAAATGTTTATAAAAAAGGAAGAAAAATAG
>JAYEHA010000165.1:0-3535 GCA_034659335.1 Bacillota bacterium | reverse complement strand
ATCATAAATATAAATTTAAATAAATTATATCAATAATATTTTACACTATTTTCTTTTTAATTATGTTATAATGAAAAAAAAGAATTTAAGGAGGCTTATAATGGCTATAATGTCGTCAAGATTGATTAGACATGAAGTTTGTAAAGAAGATTTGAAAAAAATTGGTGCTAAAGTAATTGACATACAAGGAATAATGTTTCATATAACCTTTAATATTAATGAAAATCAAATTTCATATATTTATCATTTAAATCCCGATAATACGTATTTACTAGAACGTGTCACACCATATTTCGTTCAAATCGGAACTTATGATAGAGAAGAAAATATTGTTAACGCAATAAAAATTGATATTGAACAATTTAAAAATGCAATGAAAAGTTCTAATTTTAAAAATTTTATTAAAGTAGACACTCATATCTCACAACTGGTTAGGATATTTGAAGATTTATATCTTTATTATAACATTGATAATAATCAAATTAACAAACTTGATTCGAATATTAATGATTTATTAGAAATGATAAAGAAAATGATGAAAACTTCTGATAGAGTTTTTTATAAAAAAGATCCTGATGTATTAAAAACAAATATAAATTTTACAGATAAATAATTAAAAGCCACAGCTTAACTGTGGCTTTTAATTTACTATTTTTTACTTACATTTTTTCTGGCGCTTCTAATGCAATTAAAGATAATCCATTTTTAACAACATGCTTGAACGCATTAACTAATGCAACTCTAGATTTTCTTAATTCCATATCACCAACTAATATTGGATTTTCATGATAGAATCTATTAAATAATTGTGCTAAATGTGTAATATATCTAGTTACTAATGACGGTTCGTATTTAATAGCTGCTTTTTCAATAACTCCATTAAATTTAGAAATCTCACGAATTAAATCAAAAGAATATTTATCATTTAATAAACTATAATCAATATTCTCTAGTTTTACATTAGCATTTCTTAAAACCGAACATGCTCTCGCATGGGAATATTGTACATAAGGACCAGTTTCCCCTTCAAATGATAATGTTTCTTCCCAAGAAAAAGTATAATCTTTAATTCTATTATTTGACAATTCTTGAAAAACTACAGAACCAACACCAACTTGTCTTGCAATCTCATCTTTATTTTCTAAATCAGGATTTTTCTCATTAATTATATCTTTAGTTTTTTCAACAGCTTTATTTAATACATCTTCTAAAAATATAACTCTTCCACTTCTAGTAGAAAGGGAACCTTCTTCTAATGCTACCATACCGAAGCCAACATGAACACAATCATAAGCCCAATCATATCCCATTAAATCAATAATTTTTATCCATTGTTTAAAATGTAAATTTTGTTGTGAACCAACAACATAAATATTTTTATAAAAGTCATACTCATTCTTTCTATATTTAGCTGCTGTTAAATCACGTGTAATATAAAGCGATGAACCATCTGATTTTGTGATAAGCGCATTTGGCATATCATACTCTTCTAATTTAACAATCTCGGCACCATCATCATCTGACATTATATTTTTTTCGCGCATTTCATTTAAAAGATCTGGCATCATATCCGAATAAAAACTTTCACCTGCAAAAGAATCAAAATGAACACCTAACATCTCATAAACTCTTTCAAATTCTTTTAAACTAACCTTTTTAAACCAAGTCCAAAGTTTTGTAGCTTCTTCATCTTTTCCTTCAAGTTTTGTAAACCAAACTCTTGCTTGATTATCTAATTCAGGATCTTTTTCTGCCTCTTCATGAAACTTAACATAAATTTTTAATAATTCAGGAATTGGATTTAATTCTATTGCTTTTTCATTCCCCCATAATTTATAAGCAACAATTAGTTTTCCAAATTGAGTTCCATAATCTCCTAAATGATTTATTCCAGTAGTATTATATCCAATAAATTTATAAATTTTATATAATGAATAACCAATCATAGTACTTCTTATATGACCCATATGAAATGGTTTAGCAATATTTACTGAAGAATACTCAACAATAACATTTTTACCTTCACCAGTTTTAGAAGAACCAAATCTTTCTTTTTTATCAAGAACTTCTTCAATTATCATCTTTGACAATATATTTTTATTAATTTTAAAGTTAATATATGGCCCAGCAACGATAATCTCTTCAAAATTTTCATTTCCTTCAATTTTTTCAACAATTTCTTTAGCTATCATATTTGGGCTTTTCTTATAAATCGAAGCTAATTTAAAACATGGAAATGCAAAATCACCCATTTCTGTATTTTTAGGCACTTCAACATTTTTTACTATTTCATCAAAATCTAATTCTTTTATAGCATTTGCTAAAAGTTCTCCAACACTACTTTTAAAATCAATCATATTTCCTCCTAAATCAAAAAACTAAAAACGCCCCCTATTATAAGAGACGTAATATACGCGTTGCCACTCTTTTTAATACTTAAAAAGTATTCACTCAAACCTGATAATGGTAGGTACCATTTGATTTACTTAATTCAATCAAAATCTATTAGTACGTTTCAATATTATCAAATGTTAAGCTTCCACCATCCTTAACTCTCTATAAAATAAATAATATTTACTTTTCTAATTATGATATCTTAAATTTTTATATTGCTAAATATATCATAAAACAGCCATTTAATCAAGATTAAAAATTCGTTTTAAATTTTCTAACAGATTACATATTTATATGCAAATCTATTTCATACTTCCACTAATAACTTCAACTAATAAGCTAAAAGAAAGTAGCCAGTTATTTTAATCACTTATTTATCTTCACTATAAAATATCTTTTGACTTGGATAAGCAAACTCAATATTTGGCTCATTTAAAAAAGCATCGTATATTTTTTCACTTATGATATTATTTAAATTTCTTCTTTTTCTTACATATGATAAATACCGCAACTCTATCTGAACTCCACTCTCCTTAATAGAAAAATAAATAATTGGAGTTAATTTTCCAGATTTAATTGCATATTTTTTACTCATTTCTTTTTTCTGTCTTTTTATAGCACCAAAAATCTTCTTATCCATTGATTCATTAGCGATCTTTAAAATAATTTCTTTTGCTCTATCCTTATCACTATCATAAGTTATCAATATATTAATTTCATCCCACAAAGCATTGAATCCAGAAGTATAATTGAAAAATGGTTTTGTAAAAATTTTCCCATTAGGAATTGATACAATTCTACCTGTACTTTGCTCAGCACCAACCCAATTACCTACTTCCATTAAAACCGTATAAAACATGCGAACATCTATTACATCACCTTTTATTTTTTCACATTCAATTCTATCTCCTATTTCATAAGGCTTTTTAATAATAATAACCATCCATCCAACTATATTCATAATAGCTTGGTGTAATGCTAAAGCTATTCCTGCAGATAAAAAACCAATAAAAGATGTTATTGAACCAGTATCTTCTACCCATATTATCATTAAAATAATTATTATAAAAATTACTCTTGCATATCTAATCCATCTTCTAGTTAAATGTTTAATTTTTACATCACTAACTTTTTTATCAAT
>JAYEHA010000164.1:0-3554 GCA_034659335.1 Bacillota bacterium | reverse complement strand
GTAAAAATGAAAAAAATTACATTTGATTATTCGGATGGTTTTATAACAGATGAGGAAATATTAGGGTTAGAAAAATTTGTATCTATTTCTCATAGTATGTTACACAATAAAGAAGGTTTAGGAAATGATTATTTAGGATGGCTAAGTTTGCCAAAAGATTATGATAAAGAGGAATTTAAACGTATTAAATTGGCCGCAGAAAAAATTAAAAATAATTCTGATATTCTTTTAGTAGTTGGAATCGGTGGTTCATATCTTGGATCAAAAGCTGTTATTGAAGCTTTAACAAATTCTTTTTATAATGATTTAGATGACAGTGTAAGAAAAACACCAAGAATATATTTTGCAGGTAATAATATTTCTGGAAGATATTTAAAGCATTTAACAGATTTAATAAAAGATAAAGATTTTAGTGTAAATGTAATTTCAAAATCAGGTACTACTACTGAAACAGCAATAGCTTTTAGAACGTTTAAAAGTATGTTAGAAGACAAATATGGTAAAGATGGTGCTAAAGAACGAATATTTGCGACTACTGATAAATCCAGAGGTGCACTTAAAACACTTGCTGATAATGAAGGCTACGAAACATTTATCATACCAGATGATGTTGGCGGAAGATTTTCAGTATTAACACCAGTTGGATTATTGCCAATTGCTGTTTCTGGACTTAATATTACCGAATTAATGGATGGTGCCTATGAAGGAATGAAAGAATATTCTAATTTATCGATTAAAAATAATACTTGTTACCAATATGCTATAGTACGAAACGCATTATACAATAAAGGTAAAACTACTGAAATATTAGTTGATTATGAACCATCATTATCATATGTAGGTGAATGGTGGAAGCAATTATTTGGTGAAAGTGAAGGTAAAGATGGAAAAGGTATTTTCCCAGCTTCAGTTCATTTTTCAACAGACTTACATTCTATGGGACAATATATTCAAGATGGAAGAAGAAATATTTTTGAAACTATTTTAAATATTGAAACATTTAATGAAGATACTGAAATTATATTTGACGAAGAAAATCTTGATGGATTAAATTATATTGCTGGTAAAACATTTAACTTCGCTAATCAAAAAGCTTTTGAAGGTACTAGAATGGCTCATGTTGATGGTAATGTACCTAATTTAATAATAAATATTCCAGAATTAAATGAATTTTATTTTGGGGAATTAATATATTTCTTTGAAAAAGCATGTGGAATAAGTGGCTATTTATTAGGTGTTAATCCATTTAATCAACCAGGAGTAGAAGCATATAAAAAAAATATGTTTGCTTTATTAGGTAAAGATGGATATGAAGACTTAAGAAAAGAATTATTAAATAGAAAAAAATAGACTATAATCCCAGTGTTTTTAAACCTGGGATTTATTTTTGATATAATAATAAAAAATGGAACTTTTTTTAAGTTTCATTCGTCTAATAATAAATTAATGTAGAAAGGAGTGATGAAGTGTCTGATAATGAAATGATATTACTAGAAAAAGCAGTGAATGGAGATATTCAAAGTTTTGAATTGTTAATAAGAAAATATCAAAAGTTTGCATATAATATTGCTCTTAATTATCTAAAAAATATTGATGAAGCTGAAGATGCAACTCAAGAAGCTTTAATTAAAGCTTTTAAATATTTAAAGAATTTTCATATGGAATCAAAATTTTCAACATGGTTATATAGAATAGTTATTAATACATGTAAAGATCAATTAAGAAAAAAATCAAAAGAAAACAACTTAATTAGTTTAAATGCAAATGATACTTATGAAGCTGAAATTGAAGATTTAAGTTATGAACCACTAAAAACTATGGAAAATAAAGAATTAAGTAGTGGTTTAAAAGAAGCAATAAATCAATTGAAAATTAAATATAAAGAGGTAATTATTTTATGTGATGTAAATGATATATCATATAATGAAATATCTGATATTTTAAAGATACCTGTTGGAACAGTACGTTCTAGAATTAATAGAGGACGAAAAATGTTAAGAAAAATAATAAATGAAATGGAACTTTTTGACACTGAAGATGTCTAATAAGTGAGAGGAGGTAAAAATGAATTGTAAAGATGTAAGAAAATATATTTCAAGTCTAGTTGATAATGAGTTAGATATAGACATTAAAAATGAAGTAATTGAGCATATTGAAAACTGTGATGAATGTAAAAAAATATATGAAGAAGAACAATTAATAAAAAATTTAGCAAGTGAAATTGAATTAAAAGAATTACCAACAGATTTTGAAAGTAAATTACACAATAGACTTATTAAAGAAGTTGAAGTAAAAGATAATAAGAAAATTAAAATTAATAGTAAAAAAATAGTTAAACTTTTCAATAATAATAAGAAATACTTATTAATTGCAGCTGTTTTTCTTTTTACAGTAGTGCTCTATAATAATAATCCCTTAATGATGGGAAATGATTATGGATCTCCTGAGATGGAAAAAGCTTATGTTATGGAGGAAAGTAGAGGCGAAGTTGATAGTGTTGTAGCTCAACCAGAAATGATGCTTACAACAACCTCAGATATGAAAAAATCTGAATCGCCAGTACCTGCAGGAACTAATGTATTTACAGTAACAACTAATAATTCTGATTATCAGACTGGAAGGATAATCATTAAAAATGGTAATATAAATCTTGATATTCTCAATTTTGATAAAACCGTGGATGATATTAAAAGCTTTGTAGAGAATTATGATGGTTATATTAGCAATATGAATTCAAATGTTAGATATATTGATGATAGTGGAAGAGAATTTAAATATGGATATTTGGAAGTAAAAATTATAAGTAGTTCATTTGATGAGTTTATTGAATTTGCTAAAGAACTAGGTAGAGTTAATGGAACTAATTTTTCAAGTCAAGATATTACTAATGTTTATAGAGATACTGTTTCAAGTATTCAAAATTTAGAAATCACACAAAAAAGACTTAGAGATATTTTATTAAAAAGTACAACAGTTGAAGAAACATTGCAAATAGAAAGAGAATTAACAAGAATAAGAGGTCAAATTGACCAATTAGAAGGAAATGTTAAAAATTGGGATAGATTAAGTCAATATGCAACAATAAATATTTCACTCAATGAAGTTGAAGAAATAGAAATAACTATAAAACCAATTGATACTAATGTATTTCAAAAATCCATTGAAGGATTAATGAAGACTATAAATTCAATAAGGTTATTTTTAGAAAATTTATTTATTAGTATTATTGCATATTCACCATTTATTTTTACTGCAATAGTTTTTCTAATTATAATTAGGAATGTATATAAGAAAAGAGGATTAAAGTCAACTACTCACGACTGAAGTCGCGAGCTTGAAAAGCTCTAGTTGATTAGCTAAGTCTTAACTGACTACGTTACTCACAAATATATAGGTACTACGGAATATTTAGTCTAGTTCCGTACTCTACGTTTAGTGATTAAAAGCTCTAAGAGTTGTGAGCGGTGTTGCTAAAATACAAACTGTGAGATAACATTGGCAAAGACTATTTACTGACGTAAGTCAGTTTTACTATTAAATTAGTTAAAAAGGAG
>JAYEHA010000163.1:0-3576 GCA_034659335.1 Bacillota bacterium | reverse complement strand
GTAGAGTACGGAACTAGACTAAATATTCCGTAGTACCTATATATTTGTGAGTAACGTAGTCAGTGAAGACTTAGGCTAATCAACTAGAGCTTTTTCAAGCTCGCGACTTCAGTCGTGAGTAGTTGACTCCTTGATAATCTTTTTTAGGAGATTTACTTGCCAATATTAAATGATTATCAATTTCTTTTAAAGCTTTCCCAATATACTTTTCGCTAACAGAATATCCCCTTGCTGTATCAATAAAATCAACAGAAATATTCAATTTTATTTTACCTAAAATTTTCTTCTTCATTTTTTGCCTCAAAATTATTTTTTACTTTATTTAAAACACTTTGAAATTCATTATTTAAAGTTTTAAATCTAATAGGCTTTAAATTTTTATCTACAAATCCATGATTAGTAAATCCAGTAGCAAGCACTTCTCTATCTGATGCTCTATAAATTGTATATTTAAATCCAATTTTAATTCTTTTTATAAAACTAATTTCCGCTTTAACAATAATTTTTTCATTAAACTTAATTGCTTTTATATATTTACAATTAGCTTCTATAACAGGTAAAATTACACCCTCTTCTTCAACTTTTCTATATGAATATCCTAATTCTTCAAAAAAATTAGTTCTTGCAACTTCAAAATATGAAAAGTAATTTGCATGATAAATCACACCCATTTGATCAGTTTCACTATAACGCGGATTAATTTCTATTTCACCATTCATTTTTCACCACTTTCAAATTCTATTCTTTATATTTTTCTTTAATATATTTATCCATAGCATCAACAACTTCTCTTGAATACTTCACAGCTTCTACAACAGTTCTAGCACCTGTAACAACATCACCTGAAGCAAATACTCCCTCACGAGTTGTACTCCCTGTAATCGTCGTTTTAACTAATCCACGCATATCTACATCAATCCCTTTAGTTGAAGAAATAATATTTGATTGAGGTCCTTGTGAAATAGAAATAATAATCGAATCTGTTGGGAAAAACTCTTCGCTATTTTCAATAATTTTAAATTTATTATCTTTTTTCTCAAGTTTCTTATAAATAATCCCATTATCAGTAAATTCAATTGGTGTTTTTAGAAACTCAAACCTTACCCCATCCATTTTTGCTGCTTCAATTTCTTCAGTTGTGGCAGACATTTCATCTAAAGTCTTACGATACATTATAGTTGCATCTTTAACTCCATTTCGTAATGCCGTTCTAGCAACATCCATCGCAACATTCCCAGCACCAATAATAACAATATGACAACCTAAATCATACGCTTGAGGATTTTTTAAATAATCAATCGCAAAATTTACATTACCAAGTGTTTCGCCTTTAACATTTAATTTATAAGGTTTCCATACTCCAGTCCCAATAAATACTGATTTATAACCATCTCTAAATAAATCATCTAATGTTAATACTTTTCCAATCAAAGTATTAGGACGAATTTTAACACCAAGTTCTAATAATTTATCTCTTAATCTATCAAGAATTCTCTTTGGTAATCTAAATTCTGGAATTCCATAACGCATTACACCACCAATTTTATCATGCGCCTCAAATATTGTTACTTTATATCCTTTTAAAGCCATTAAAAAAGCAATTGTAATACCTGCCGGTCCCGATCCAACTATTCCAATTCTATGCTCTAACTTTATTTCAGGTTTTAAGTCCATTACATTTAAATAATAATCAGAAACATAATGCTCAATCCGACCAATTTCAATAGGTGTAGATTTGATTCCACGTATACAATGACCTTCACATAATTCTGAATGAGGACATACTAAACTAGTAACAATTGATAACGGATTATTTTTAAATAACAATTCTCCCGCTTCTTTAATTTTACCCTCTAAATATAAATTAATAAATTCTGCCACAGGCGTTTCAACCGGACAATGTGATGTGCATCTAGCATTTTTACATTGAAGACATCTTTTACTTTCTGAAATAATATGTATAGACATTTTTTTCTCCTTAATTTTCTAATATTCATATACTCTATTATATCCTTTTTTATATCAATGTTAAATTTATTTTTAAAATAACAAAAAAGCCTGCAATAATAACTGCAGGCTAATAACTCAATTTTAATTTTTAGTCATTTTGTTGCATAATATCTAAAATGACAGAGTCTGTAATTTTCATTCCTTCTCTAGATAATATTCCTAAATTACGAATTGTTTTTTCAGCTAATCCATTAACAATACCATTTTTTGCACCTACTATTGAACCTTTTAAAGCTAATTCAGCATTAATTATAGATAAACTAGCAGCAGTTGCTAATTTAATTGAGCAACCTCTTTTAGCACCGTCACAAATCATTCCAGATACATTAGCAATCATATTGTTGATTGTTCCTTCTATTTCCTTTTCTCCTCCACCTTTAAGCCATACAATAGCAACAGATGAAGAAGCCCCAGCAGAAACTGAACAAGAACACATTGCTGATAATCTACCTATTTCATTTTTAATGTAATTATTAACCAAATGACTTATTGCAATAGCTTTTGCAATTTTTTCATCGCTAACATCATTACTTTCAGCATAAGCTACAATTGGAATAATAGCTGTAATACCATTATTTCCACTCCCATTAGAACTCATAACTGGCATATTTACTCCAGCCATTCTTGCATCTGATGCAGCTGCTGTCAAAATACTAGCTCTATTTGCTAAACTATCGCCAATTATTCCATCTTCAAGCATTTCATTTAATGAATACCCTACTCCAAATCCATGCTTAATTCTAAGTCCCTCAGTAGCAATTAATCTATTCATTTTATAGCCATCAAGCATAAACTTAATATCTTCAAAATCAAATTTTTCTACTTCTCTTACTATATCAATAATTTTCATTTTATAAAAATCAGATAAATCTATAGACACATTACTATTATTAGTACCATTTATATTCTTAAAGATAATATCATCATTCTTTTTTACTAAAGTGAAATTATCATGTTTATCCTCAATAACTACTTCTACTCTATTGTTATTAGAATATACTATTACTTGTATATATACAGATTTATCAGTATCTTTTATCGACAATTTAACTTTATCTACTAATTTATCTGCATCTTTAATTTTATTATCATTAACATCTTTAAGTACTTCAAGCATATAATCTGAATTACCATCAATAAAACCAACTAAAGCTGCAATATCTAATCCAATAAATTTTGTATGAGGTATTCCAACTGCTAATCCATTTTTATAAAAATTTGGACTTACATTAACTTCCATTTTATCAAAATCATCATTCCCTAATTCTTTTTTTACTCTAGCAGCTGCTAATGCGACTGCAATAGGTTCAGTACATCCCATCGCTGGTTTAACTTCATTTTTTAATATCTCAATTAATAATTTTTTCATATTTCCTCCAATTAAACAATTATCTTAAATATTATAAATGCAATAATCATTCCAAGAAAAAATATCATTTTTTATATTTTTAATATCATTTTGATACTAACCCATCCTTTTGAATTCTCATTTTGAGACTAATGTCATTTTGAGATTGATTGATTTTATATTTTTTTAACTTTCTATAAAAAGTTGCTCTTGAAATT
>JAYEHA010000162.1:0-16697 GCA_034659335.1 Bacillota bacterium | reverse complement strand
AGTACACTTATCCACTGTGGATAATAATTTTAAAAAACCAAGTTATCAACAGGTTTTATATGAAATTAAAAAAAACACTAAGAATGAGTACATAAGTTCTATTGAAAAAATTTACTTTTTGGAGCTGATAAAAAAGTTAGTATCTTGACAAAGTGTGGTAATTATATTATAATTTTATAAATTACATCGAAGAGATTGAAGTATGCAAACTTATTTTTAGAGAGCTAATGACGGTGAAATATTAGCAATGAGTGTATATGAATAACGACTCTGAGTATTTAATCTGAATTAATATAAGGTTAAACGGATAACAAACCGTTATTTGTGAGAAATCTACTATATGTAGATAATTAGGGTGGTACCACGACATTTCGTCCCTTGGCGGAATGTTTTTTTGTTTTTTGTTTATAGAATGAGGTGAAAAAATGATTGATGTAAAAGATTTATTTAAAAAAAGTGATGAGTTTATCGGAAAAAACGTCAAAATATCTGGTTGGATTAGAAAAACTAGGGGATCAAAGAATGTTGCATTTATTGAATTAAACGATGGAACATATTTTGAAAATTTGCAAGTTATTGTATCGAATGAATTATCAAATTTTGATGAAATAAAAAAACATTCTATTTCTGCAGCAATAGAGGTAGAGGGTGAATTAATAGAAACTCCAAATATGAAACAACCATTTGAATTACAAGCTACAAATGTAACGCTTTTAGCAAGTTCAGATAGTGATTATCCACTACAAAATAAAAGACATACTTTTGAGTATTTAAGAGAAATCGCTCATTTGAGACCAAGAAGTAATACTTTTTCTGCTGTTTTTAGAGTAAGATCATTAGCAGCACAAGCTATTCATGAATTCTTTCAAAATAGAGGATATATATACGCAAACACACCAATAATAACTGGTAGTGATGCTGAAGGTGCAGGAGATATGTTTAGAGTAACTACTCTTAATTTAGATGATGTTCCTAAAGATGAAAACGGTAAAGTTGATATTTCAAAAGATTTCTTTAATAAAGAAACTAATTTAACTGTTAGTGGACAATTAGAAGCTGAAGTTTTTGCTTTAGCATTTAAAAAAGTTTATACATTTGGTCCAACATTTAGATCAGAAAATTCAAATACAGCTAGACATGCATCTGAATTTTGGATGATTGAACCAGAAATCGCTTTTGCAGATATTAATGATAATATGGAAGTTGTAGAAGATATGATTAAATATTTGATTAAGTATGTAATGGATAGAGCAAAACCAGAATTAGAATTTTTCAATAAATTTATTGATAAAACTTTAATTGAGAGATTAACTAATGTTTTAAATAATGATTTTGCTAAAGTTACTTATACAGAAGCAATTGAATTATTAAAAAAAGCTGATAAAGAATTCGAATATGAAGTTGAGTGGGGTGTTGATTTACAAACTGAACACGAAAGATATCTTACTGAAGAAATATATAAAAAGCCAGTATTTGTAATAGATTATCCAAAAGAAATTAAAGCTTTTTATATGAGAGATAATGAAGATAATAAAACTGTTGCTGCTATGGATTTATTAGTCCCTGGTGTAGGAGAAATTGTTGGCGGTTCTCAAAGAGAAGAGCGTCATGATATATTAGTTAAAAAAATGGATGATTTAGGGTTAGATAAAGATCAATATTGGTGGTATTTAGAATTAAGAAAATATGGTGGAGTTAAACATTCAGGATTTGGATTAGGATTTGAAAGAGCAATCATGTATTTGACAGGAATGAAAAATATTAGAGACGTAATTGCTTTTCCAAGAACGCCTGGTAATTCAGAGTTTTAATGAAAAAGAGTAAGATGCAGATTGATTAATGTATCTTGCTTTTTTAAAATAAAATTATAAGACTTGTTTATTTTTTTGAAATAATATAAAATATGTTTGTAGATATTTGAAAAGTTAAAGGGGGGAATAATGATTAATAATAGCAGTATTATGGAATCTATGGATATAAAAATTGATGGTGAATTACCAGAATATCCTAAATTTGATGAGAAGTATAGAAGAGCTCCAAAAAGAGAGTTTAATTTATCACAAAATGAAACAGAAATTGCGCTTAAAAATGCACTAAGATATGTACCGGAAGAATGGCATGATATTTTAGCTCCTGAGTTTTTAGAAGAATTAGAAACTATGGGGAGAATATATGGTTATAGATTTAGACCACAAGGAAAAATTTGGGGTAAATCATTTGATCAGTATAAAGGTAAATGTGTTCAAGGTAAAGCTATTCAAGTTATGATAGATAATAATTTGAATTTTGATATTGCATTATATCCATATGAATTAGTAACTTATGGTGAAACAGGGCAAGTGTGTCAAAATTGGATGCAATATGTATTAATTATGAAATATTTAGAGCAAATAACTGAAAATCAAACATTGGCAGTTTTATCGGGTCATCCACTTGGACTTTTTAGATCAAAACCTGATGCGCCTAGAGTAATATTAAGTAATTCATTGATGATAGGTATGTATGATAACCATGAAGCATGGCATAAAGCGACTGCTATGGGTGTTGCAAATTATGGACAGATGACTGCTGGTGGATGGATGTATATAGGGCCACAAGGGATTGTACATGGTACATTTAATACACTTCTTAATGCAGGTAGATTGAAATTTGGCATTAAAAATGATGAAGATTTAAAAGGATATTTATTTGTAACCAGTGGACTTGGTGGAATGAGTGGTGCACAAGGTAAAGCTATAAACATTGCAAATGGTGTTGGAATAATCGCCGAAGTAGATGAATCAAGAGTAATTACAAGATATGAGCAGAATTGGATTGATTCATATTATGACGATCCTGCAAAATGTATTGAGGAAGCAAATGAATATATGGAAAAAGGTGAAGGTAGGGCAATTGGTTACCTTGGAAATATAATTGACTTACTAGAATATATTGATGATAATAACGTTACTGTTCATTTGCTATCTGATCAAACATCTTGTCATGCAGTTTATGAAGGTGGATATTGTCCAGTTGGAATATCATTTGAAGAAAGAACACAATTACTAGCTAATGATAAGAAAACATTTATTAAACTTGTTGATGAATCATTAATAAGACAATTCAAAGTTATTAAAAGATTGAGTGATAAAGGAACTTATTTCTTTGATTATGGAAATAGTTTTATGAAAGCAGTATTAGATGCTGGTGATACTGAAATAGCAACTAATGGGAAAGATGAGATTGATGGATTTATTTTTCCATCATATGTAGAAGATATTATGGGACCTATGTTATTTGATTATGGTTATGGTCCATTTAGATGGGTTTGTTTAAGTGGTAAAGCAGAAGATTTATCAAAAACTGATAAAGCTGCAATGAACTGTATTAATCCTGATAGAAGATCACAAGATAGAGATAATTATGTATGGGTTAGAGATGCAGAAAAAAATAAATTAGTAGTAGGAACTCAAGCTAGAATACTTTATCAAGATGCTATGGGAAGAAGAGATATTGCTCTTAAATTTAATGATATGGTTAGAAATAAAGAAGTAGGACCAATTATGCTTGGTAGAGATCATCATGATACAGGTGGAACTGATTCGCCATTTAGAGAAACAGCAAATATTTATGATGGATCGCGAGTTATGGCTGATATGGCTACACATTGTTTTGTAGGAAATGCTGCAAGAGGAATGACAATGGTAGCACTTCATAATGGTGGAGGAGTTGGTATTGGTAAAGTAATTAATGGTGGATTTGGACTTGTATTAGATGGTTCAAAACAAGTAGATGAAATAATAAATTCTGCTATTCCATGGGATGTTATGGTTGGTGTTTCAAGAAGAAGTTGGGCTAGAAATGAAAATTCTATAGAGACAGCGATTAAATATAATGATGATAATAAAGAAACAGATCATATTACAATTCCGTATATTGCTGATGATAAATTAGTTAAAGAATTAGTTAAAAAGATTTTTAAATAAAAGGAGATTATAATGGCAAATCAAATAGTAGAATGTGTTCCAAATTTTTCAGAGGGTAGAGATTTAGAGAAAATTGAGAAAATATTAGATTGCTTTAGAGCAAAAGAAGGCGTTAAATTATTAGATTATAGTTCGGATAAAGATCATAATAGATCTGTTGTTACTTTAGTTGGGCAACCTGAAGAAATAAAAAATGCTGTAGTTAAGGCAATGGGTGTTGCAAAAGATTTAATTGATTTAACTAAACATGATGGACAACATCCTAGAATGGGTGCTACTGATGTTGTACCTTTTATACCAATTGACAATATTACTATGGAAGAATGTGTAACTTTAGCAAAAGAAACTGCAAAATTAGCATATGAAAAGCACGGAATCCCTGTATTTTTATATGAATCAGCAGCTTCAGCACCACATAGAGCAAACCTTTCTAAATTAAGAAAAGGACAATTTGAGGGTATGGCTGAAAAAATGCAAGATTCTGAGTGGAAACCAGATTTTGGAGATACTATTCATAAAACTGCTGGCGTAACTGCTATTGGTGCTAGACCATTTTTAGTGGCGTTTAATGTTATATTAAACACTAGTAATTTAGATATTGCAACTAAAATAGGTAAAGCTGTTAGACATTTATCTGGTGGATTAAGATTTTGTAAAGCTATGGGTGTTTCAATGGAAGATAGAGAGCTTGTTCAAGTATCAATGAATATGACTAATTTTAATAAAACGCCTTTATATAGAGTGTTTGAATTAATTAGAATTGAAGCTATAAGATATGGAGTTACTGTTATAGGTAGTGAAGTTATTGGAATGGTGCCAATGAAATCGTTGATAGATACTGCTGAATATTATTTAGGAATTGAAAATTTTTCTATGGATCAAGTATTAGAAAAAAGAATGATGGAATAAATTATGCATAAATTATTAATTAAAAATGCTTCTCAAATTATTACTTGTAAAGCAGATAAAGTAAAAAAAGGTAATGATATGCAAGAATTAGGAATTATTGAGAATGGTTCTATCTATATTGAAGATGGAATAATTAAAAAAATTGGTAATTCAAGTAAATTAAAAAGTTATGAAAAAGAAGATGTATTTATAATTAATGCAAAAAATAAAATAGTATTACCAGGATTTATTGATTCTCATACACATTTTGTATTTGGAGGTTATCGTGATGATGAATATTCATGGAGACTTGCCGGTATGGATTATATGGAAATAATGAATCGTGGTGGTGGAATTGCTAAATCTGTAAATCAAACTAGAGAGGCTAGTGAAGAAAAGCTTTTTAATGATGGTATTAAAAGACTCAATTCATTTGCAAATTTTGGTGTTACAACTGTAGAAGGTAAAAGTGGATATGGTCTTGATTTAGAAACAGAGATTAAGCAATTAAGAGTTATGAAAAAATTAAATAGTGTTCATTCTCTTGATATTGTAAGTACGTTTTTAGGTGCTCATTCTGTACCTAGTGAATATAAAGGTAGATCTAGTGAGTATATTGATTTTATTATTTCTGACGTTTTACCAGTAGTTGTAGAAAATGATTTAGCGGAGTTTTGTGATATATTTACTGAAAAAAATGTTTTCTCTGTTGAAGAATCAAAGAAGTTATTATTAAGCGCAAAGAATATGGGATTAAAATTAAAAATGCATGCTGATGAAATTGTTCAAATAGGTGGTACTGAATTAGCTGGAGAATTAAAAGCAATTTCTGCAGATCATTTATTACAAGCATCAGATGAAGGGTTAAAATCTTTAAAAGACAATGATGTTGTTGCAACTCTTTTACCAGCAACTGCATTTTCGTTACAAGAAGATTTTGCTCGAGCAAGATATATTATTGATAATGGTGGTGCTGTTGCAGTAGCAAGTGATTTTAATCCTGGAAGTTGTCATACGGAATCTATTCCTTTATTAATTGCTCTTTCTACAATTAAAATGAAAATGACTATAGAGGAAACAATCAATGCTTTAACAATTAACGCAGCAAAAGCTATTGATAGAGAAAAATTTATTGGTAGTTTAGAAGTTGGTAAGAAAGCTGATATTGTAATTCATGATTGTAATTCATATAAGTTTTTAGCTTATCATATTGGAGTAAACACAGTTGAAAAAGTTATTAAAAATGGTAAAATGATTTTAGATAAAGAAATAATTGGGGTGCTATAAGGAGGAAACAATGTTAGCAGATATGTATTTAAAAGATTTTTTAGATAAGACAGCATCAAATGAAGCAGTACCTGGCGGTGGCTCTGTGGCTGCATTATCAAGTGCTTTAGCAGCATCTTTAACTGCAATGGTTGCAAATTTAACTATTAGTAAAAAGAAATACTTAGAAGTTAATGATGAGATGATGGAGATAGTAGAAAAACTTGAATTAAGAAAAAATGAATTTGTGCAATTAATTGATAAAGATGCAAATTCTTTTGATTCTGTATTACAAGCTTTTAAAATGCCAAAGGAAACTGATGAAGAAAAAAAATTAAGATCTGAATCAATTCAGATAGGTATGAAATATGCTGCCAAAGTTCCTTTAGGTGTAGCAATTGAGACTTCAAAATTATTTAAGTCAATTGAATATGTAGTTGTTAATGGAAATAGTAATGCAGTTACAGATGGACTTGTTGCAGCTATGATGGCTAGAACAGCTATAAAAAGTGCATTATATAATGTTAAAATTAATCTTTCTTCAATAAAAGATATTGAGTATGTTGAGGAAATGACTATGCAAGTGAACGAATTAGATGAATTTGCTGATAAAAGAGAAAAAGAAATATTATTATTAGTTAAATTATAAATTACACACTTTTTTCACATTTACCATATATTAATTCCTTATTCTAGTTATATTATTAAATTATAGAAAAGGAGAAGTGATAAATATGAAAAAAATAGTAAGCTTAATTGTATTAAGTGTGATGTTAGTAATGGTTATAGTTCCAGTAGCTTTTGCAGATAACAAATTACAACAAATTGATCGAGAAGAGAGAATTTTAAAAGTACATGAACGAAATACTAAACTCTTTACAAATTATAATTCGATTGATTTAGAAACGTATTTAAATTTATTTGATGAACATGAAAATACACATCAAAGTATAGATGCGATTAAAGAAGAGTTAAAAACTTTAAGAGATGATACAAATGGATTTACTAGAGAAGAAGCTAAAATTTATCGAGAAGAATTGATAAACAAAGTTAAAAGTGGTGAGATAACTAGAGAAGAAGCTAGAGTATTATTTGAAGAATTTACAGGTTTAACTAAAGAAGAATTAGATTTAAGAAAAGATGAATATATACTTGAAAGAGAGCAATTAGATAGTATAAATGAAAGTCTTAAAGAAAATAGTGAATTAAGAATAATTGTTAATAAAAATATTTATGAAAATTTGTTAATGAATAATGATGATTTAGTTAAAGAAAACTTAGTTGAGTTACTCTCTTTGCAACAATCACATCTAGAATTAGATATTCAAAAGTTAGAAATATGGCAAGATATATTAAATGATTATAATAATTAAAACCTCTTTTAAAGAGGTTTTTTGTTTACATATAAAACTAAATATTATACAATTATGATTGTAGAAAAGGAGATAAAATATGTTAGGATTAGTAGTAGCTATGAATGAAGAAATGGAATTACTTTTAACAAATCTTCATCAAAATAAATTTGAAATGACTAAGAAAATTTTTGTAGAATATAAATTTAATTTAGAGGGTAAAGATATTATTGCAGTTATTTCTGGTATAGGAAAGATAAAGGCAAGTGCAGCAACTGAGTATTTATTATCAAATTATAAGATTTCAAAAGTGTTAAATTTTGGTATGGCAGGTGGAATAGATAAAAACGTAGAAATTGGTGAAATTGTTAATATTATTAAATGTTATGATAATGACGAAGATTTGTCTGCGTTTGGACATGATAAAGTTATAAGAGAGTTAGTTGAAATAAATAAATTTAATTATAAAAAAGGAATATGCGTAACAGGTGATAAATTTGTTAATGATTTAAACGAGTCTTTAGCTATTAATAAAAGATATAATGCAATTTGTTATGAAATGGAGTTATCTGCAATATCATTGATTTGCAATATGCATAAAGTACCACTAATTTCTTTAAAATATATTTCAGATAAAGCTGATGAATTTGCTGAGTTTGATTTTGATGAATCATTAAAAAAGGCCACTAAGAATTTCAGTCAAATTTTAATGAATATTATGGGCAATTTGTAAGGAGAAAAATATGAAGCAGAAAATTGTTGGGGATAGCAGTACAGATTTAAATAATGAATTAAGAGAAAATTTGCATATTGATATTATTCCTTTAAAGTTATTACTTGGCGAAAAAAGTTTTATTGATATTAAAGGATTTGATACTATAGATTTTATTGAACAAATGATTAATTATGATGGAGTTCCAAAATCAGCATGTCCATCACCACAAGATTTTATTGAGAGTTATAAAGGTGATGAAGATGTTTTTGTTGTAACTTTATCAAAGAAGTTGAGTGGAACGTATGCTTCTGCAGTATTAGCCAAAAAAATATATCTAGAAGAAATTGGAGATAAATTTATTCATATTTTTAATTCTAAATCTGCATCTGTTGGTCAAACGCTAATAGCTTTAAAAATAAAGGAATTGATTGAATTAAAAACTAAAAGTTCGGATATTGTGATTCAAGTAGAAAAATATATTGAGGAAATGAAAACTTTTTTTATAGCTGAATCGTTAAACAATTTTATTAAAAATGGGAGAATTTCAAAAATTCCCGGTTATGTTGCTACTAGATTAAATATTATTCCAATTATGGGTTCTATTCCTAATGGAGATATTGAATTAAAAGATAAAGGTATTGGTAAGAAAGCCTATAAAAAAATGATTAATTTAATTATTGAAAATGCTGGAAATGTAAGTAATAAAATTTTAGGAATAGCTCATGTTAACAACCTTCAAAGAGCTGAAAAAATAAAATTAGAAATAGAACAAAAATGTAATTTTAAAGATATCATTATTGTTGAAACTGGTGGATTATCAAGTTTATATTGTGATAATCAGGGAATTATAATTGCTTTTTAGGGGGAAATAACATGAATAAGATTATTGCCGATAGTAGTTTAGATATAAATGAAAATCTGAAAAAACTTAATATTGATTTTGTGCCATTTAAGTTACACTTAAATAAGAAAGAGTTTGTTGACAATGAAGATTTAGATGTAATTGATTTTATTAATCAAATGGTATCTTATGCTGGAGTTCCAAAGACTTCTTGTCCATCGCCACAAGATTTTTTAAATGCATTTGATAAGACAAAAAATAATTTTGTTATTACAATTTCTGAAGCATTAAGTGGGACTTATAATGCGGCAGTACTTGCAAAAAAATTATTTGATGAGAATAAATCTGAGGGTTTTGTTCATATATTTAATTCTAAATCTGCATCTGTTGGAGAAACTTTAGTGGGAATTAAGATTAAAGAACTTATAGATCAGAATATGAATCGCGAATTATTAATTGAAAATGTTGAAAAATATATTGAAAACATGCGTACTTTTTTTGTATCTGAAAGTTTAGATAACTTAATGAAAAATGGTAGAATTTCAAAGTTTAGTGGAACTATGGCATCAATTTTTAAAATTAAACCTGTAATGGGTACTAATACAAAAGGTGAAATTATTTTATATGAAAAATGTCGTGGCGCTAAAAAAGCTTATAATACTTTAAGAGATATAGTTAAAGAAAATGTAGGTGATGCGTCTACTAAGACACTTGCTATTTCACATGTCAATAATATTGAAAGAGCAAATTATATTAAAGAATTGATTCAAAAGGAATGTAATTTTAAAGATATTCAAATTGTACAAACTGGTGGGCTTTCTAGTTTATATTGTGATAATCAAGGCATAATTTTGGCATTTTAATTCTAGTCTACGCTAGAGTTTTTTGATAAATGTAATGGAAATAAGTAAGTAGTGTACTTGTATTAAAAGGGGGAAAAATGAGAAAAAAATTATTTATACCAGGACCAGTGGATGTAGCTCCAGATGTATTAGAAAAATTAGCAACACCTATGATTAGTCATAGAAGTAAAGAAGCGAGTGAGTTACAAAAAAGAATTAGTGATAATTTAAGAATATTAATGTATACAAAAAATGAGATTTTATTATCAACTTCATCTGGTAGTGGTCTTATGGAAGCTGCAATTAGAAGTTGTACAAGAAAAAAAGCTGCTGTATTTTCAATGGGTGCTTTTGGTGAAAGATGGTATAAAATGGCAACTTCAAATAACATAAATGCTGATATGTTTAAAGTTAATTGGGGAGAAGCTATTACACCAGAAATGGTTGATAAAGCACTAGCTACAGGTGAATATGATTTAATAACTGTTACTCATAATGAGACGTCTTCGGGTGTTATGAATCCGCTTAATGAAATTGCTGAAGTAGTAAAAAAATATCCAGAAGTTATATTTTGCTTAGATACTGTTAGTTCTTTAGGGGGAGCAAAAATTGAAGTAGATAAGTGGGGTGTAGATATTTGTATTGCATCAACTCAAAAATGCCTAGGATTACCTCCCGGATTAGCTTTATGTAGTGTTTCAGATAAAGCAATTGAAGCGGCGAAAGAAGTTGAATTTAAAGGTTTTTATTTTGATTTAGTAAATATTAAGAAATATGTTGATACTAAGCCATATCAATACCCTTCAACTCCATCGTTACCGCATATGTTTGCTTTAGATTATCAATTAGATAAAATATTGAATAAAGAGGGTTTAGAAAATAGATTTAGTAGACATGAGAAAAATGCAAAATATGTAAGAGATTGGGCAAAAAAATATTTTGATTTATATTCTGATGAACAACATTTATCTAATACTGTAACAAATGTTAAAAATACAAAAGGTATTTCTGTTAAAGATCTTAATAATACTTTGGGAGAAAGAGGATTTGTAATTTCTAATGGTTATGGTGAATTAAAAGAAAAAACTTTTAGAATAGCTCATATGGCTGAAACAACTAAAGAGAATTTGCAAGAATTATTTAATGAAATTGAGGATATTTTAAGTTTATAAATTGGAGGATGTTTTATGATAAGAATATTAGCGAATGATACTATTGCCATTTCTGCTGTTGAAAAACTTGAAAATTCAGGTTTTGAAGTAGTTCATACTCATTATAGCAATGAAGAATTATTAATTCAAATTAAGGATTTTGATTGTATTATTGTTAGATCTGGTACGAAGGTTAGAAACGATGTAATTGATGCTGCTAAAGAAACTGGAAGATTAAAATTAATTGTTAGAGGTGGTGTTGGCGTTGACAATATTAATGTAAAATACGCTGAGGAAAACGATATCACAGTTAAAAATACTCCAAATGCATCAAGTAATTCTGTTGCAGAATTAGCAATTGGGCATATGTTTTCTATCCTTAGATATATAAATATTTCAAATGTTACTATGAGAAATGGTGAATGGAATAAGAAAACATATAAAGGGTATGAATTAAATAATAAGACTTTAGGATTATATGGTTTTGGAAGAATAGGACAATTAGTTGCAAAAAAAGCTAGTGCTTTAGGAATGGATGTAATATATAATACAAGATCAGGAGAAAAAACTGGATTTGATGAGTTTAAATATGTAAGTGTTGAAGAACTTTATAAGCAATCTGATATAATTTCTTTACATGTACCATTTGTTAAATCACAAGGACCTGTTTTAACAAAAAAAGAGTTTGGTTTAATGAAAAAGGGTGTTTATATTATAAATATTGCTAGAGGCGGCGTAATAGATGAAGAATGTTTATTAGATGCTATTAATGATAGTATTGTTGCTGGTGCAGCTTTGGATGTTTTTGAAGATGAGCCAACTGTAAAAGAAGCTATTTTAAAGTGCGATAAAATTTCATTAACACCTCATATTGGAGCATCTACTTATGAAGCTCAAATAAGAATTGGTGAAGAGATATCTAGTGTTGTAAGTAATTTTTTCAAATAAGGGGGAAATATATGTCAGTTGTTAGACCATTTAAAGGAATTAAACCTACTAAGGATTTAGTAGAAAAAGTTGCATCTTTACCATATGATGTAATGAATAGAGAAGAAGCGAAGGAAATGGCTAAAGGTAATAAATACTCATTTTTACATGTAGTTAGATCGGAAATGGATGTTGATGAAACAGTAAATGCTTATGATGAGTCTGTTTATAAAAAAGCAAGAACTAATCTTGATAAAATGATAGAAGATAAAATTTTAATTCAGGACGAAAAGCCAATGTTTTATATTTACAGACAAATTATGAATGGAAGAGTTCAAACAGGATTAGTTGGAGCTACTTCTATTGATGATTATATGAATAATGTTATTAAGAAACATGAATTTACACGTGCTAAAAAAGAAGTTGATAGAATCAATAATTTTGATTATTGCGATGCAAATACTGCGCCAATATTTTTGACTTATAGAAAAAACAATAAAATTTCAACTATTATTAATGATTGGATTAAATTTCATATGCCAATTTATGATTTTAAATCAGAAGATGATATTACACATATTGTATGGGAATTAACTGATGAAAAACTAAATAATGAAATAGAAGTTATTTTTAATACAGAAATTGATTCTTTATATATTGCGGATGGACATCATAGATCTGCATCTAGTGTAAAAGTTGGAATGAAGAGACGTGAGGCAAATCCTAATTATACTGGAGAAGAAGAATATAATTACTTTATGTCTGTAATGTTTCCTGATGAAGATTTATTTATTATGGATTACAATAGAGTGATTGATACTCTTAATGGATTAGAATTTAATGAATTTATGAATAAAGTAGAAGAAAAGTTTGAAGTTAATAAATTAGATACTTTAGAACCTTATAGACCAATGGAAAAACATACTTATGGTATGTATATTGAAAATAATTGGTATATGATAAAAGCAAGAGAAGGAATATATGATGAAAATGATCCGGTTGATAGATTAGATGTTGCAATTTTACAAAACAATTTACTTAAACCATTATTAGGAATTGAAGATCCTAGAACAAGTGAAGGTATTGATTTTGTAGGTGGAATAAGAGGTTTAAAAGAATTAGAAGATAGAGTGAATAGTGGTAAAAAAGTTGCATTTTCAATGTATCCAACTACTATGGATGATTTGTTATCTATTGCCGATGCAGGTGAAGTAATGCCGCCAAAATCTACTTGGTTTGAGCCAAAACTTAGAAGCGGATTATTTGTTCATAGATTATTTGATTAAAAATAATAATAATAATAATAATAATAAAGATCAAAAAAAACAAATCCTAATATCTAGGATTTGTTTTTTTGATGAAATCTTCAATTTTATAAAAAGAAGTTTTATCAATAAATTCGCCAATATATACTGTCTGATTAGTTGATGTATTGTTTTCTTCACAATTTAATTCATGATTTGCAAATAAATTAATAATATTTTCATTGAAAAAAATCATTTCAGCCCCCTATACACTTTTCTTAATAATATCACAGATTACTTGTTTTGTCCATTAAAGCATAATTTGAAAAAATAAAACCAAGAGCATAATAAATATTGAAAATGAAATGTTTATTAAAAAAGCAGTATTTTTTTTATCTGTTTTCCGTTTATTTCTTAAGGACATTAAATAAAGTCCAGTACTTGTAATAATAAACTCAATTGCAGAAAGAGTAAATGTAGCATTTAAAGCATTACTGTCCCATTTTATTCTATAAGCGTTATTAAAAAAACGTCCAATTCCATATGAAGTTTCAGGTGCAGCTTTTACTAAAAAAATAATCATTAAGAATAATAAAATCCAAGAAAAAAATAATAAGCCATCAATAATTTCTTTTATTATATCTTTACCGTTTCTTTTTTCAACATAATCACCATAGAGTTTATGGTAAATATGATCAGCTGCATCAGAATTTTCCGTTTTTTTAAGCATTTCTACTTGTTTTGAAAAAATATAATTTATTAATTTATCTTTTTCACTATCTTTTAAATCAGTAAATTCTGCTTTTGTATCATATTTATATTGACTGTCTTTTTGTAAAACAGATTCAATTATTTTAGCGGCTGTTTTAATTTTAATATTATCTTCAAAACTTATAAGTATTTCTATTCTAGAATTAACTCGTAACTTTTTATTTACAACAAATCGTATACCACCAGCTGAAATATTCTTTGAAAGTATCTGATATTCAACATCGTCAATAAAAACTATAGCATTTTTTGTAATTGGCAATCTAAAAGCCGTTCTTCTTTGTATTTCTTCAATTTCGCTAATTTTTTTAATAGTATCTTCAATAAAATTATTTTCTTTAAATTTTTTTAATAATTTTCCTTTAAAAGAAAAAACTTTTTTTGTATTTGCAATCATCGTAGTAAAAAAGATTGTTACTATGTCACCATTATGAAACGGATAATTTACACCATTATATCTCGGGGCAATTATTGAAAATGAATTATCTTCATATGAAAACCCATGATCAATTAAAGTGTGAAAACTTAACTCTTTATTATTATCGTTAATTATCAAAATTTCAATTGATTTACTTGGTTTAAGTATTTCTTCTAAATTCATCGCGACCACCTTTCGTAATGTTAGTTGAAGAATTTAATTCATAAATTGCGTCTTTTCTTTCAACTATAATCTTTACACTTCTATTAAGATTGTCGTCATTTTTTATAGAATTAATTAATTCAAAAGAAGGATTAATTGCAATTGGATATTTTATTGTCTGTAACATTTTTAAATCACCATTTGTATCTCCATAAGCATATGATTTATTAAAATCAATATTGTATTTCTTTTGAAGTTCTTTCATAGCTTCAATTTTATGTAGCCCATCCCACATAGGAATAACTTCACCTGTAAATTCATTTTTTTCATTAATTTTATAAAGACTGGCACGATAATCATCTGCATTATATTTATTTGCCATTTTACTAACAAGATAATCAGGACTTCCAGAAATAAAAAGTACAAGATGACCTTGAGCTTTATGATATTCAATTTGCTGTCTTGTATACGAATAAACTTTATCGCCACAAAGTGCGATTGTTTGTTTTGCAATCAAATCATATTCAAATTTATTTAATCCTTTAAGGCCATTTACATATACTTCAGCAAGTTCTTCCATATATGTATCATAATCACCTTCACGTTTTTCCCATTCATTAAATATTTTTTTTACATTAGAATGCCAAATTATTGGATCAAAAACTTCATATTTTAAAAGTTTTTTAAAATGTTCTATCATAAGAGAATTTCTATAAAGTGTTCCATCAATATCAAAAAATGCTGCGATTGTCATATTAATCAGTCCTTTCAAAAAAAAATAAAAAAATGTTTAAAGTAAATACTGTAGGGTATAAAGTTAACAACAAGATAATAAGCCTTCTAGGAAGGTTTATATAAATTGTAGTAGTAAGGATGTAACAGTGGATATAAATCTACTATTATTAATGAATAATATTAGTAAAGTTAATAAAAAAGTGTTTTTTTTAAGTAATTCTAAAAAAATAAGAATATGCAAGGAGGAATGCCAATTACAAAAACAGAGATTATCAAAATTGAATATAAGTATTTAAAACGTGCTTACTACTACTAAAAAGGGTTATTCAATTAAAATATGGATGACCCTTTTATATTGTTTAAAAAAATTTTTAAAATATTTGCTGTAATTCCCCAAATAACATTATCTTTATATTCATAAAAATTTACATTATATATTCCTTGTTTAAAAGAATAATTTTTGCCGTCAATAATTTTTTCGAACGGAAAATCTTTTGGAATATTCATTGTTAAGTTAAGTTTATATTCTTCAGGGCTTTGATTGACAAAATGTTTTAATGGAACGGTGAAAATACTATCAACTTCCCATTTATTAAATTCTATTTTATCAATTTCAACATTTTTAAGATAACCTAAAAAAACATTTATTTTATAGTTAAAAGGTGTAAAAAAATATCCTAAATTATTTAAAATTTCTATTTTATCTTGTTTAATATTTAATTCTTCCATTGTTTCTCTAACGGATGAATAACTAGGTGTTTCACCATCTTCTTTTTTCCCACCAGGAAAACAAATTTCACCTGGTTGTGAATTTAATGATAAGGCTCGTTTTTCAAAAAGTAGATGAATTTCGTTATTAATAATAATTAATGGAATGAAAACAGAAAATTCATCATATGTTTTCATTTTTTTATTGTTATTAATATAGTTTTGAATAGAATTAATTGTCATATTAAACCTCCTAATATAATAATACAGAAAAAAATGAATAAAGTAAATAAATCATATAGTTTTTTCACAATTAATTGATATAATAAAGTTGGGTGATTGAATGAAAAAAATATTTGTAATAGATGATGAAAAGAATATTAGAATATTAATAAAGAAGTATTTAGAGAATGAAGGGTATAAAGCATATTTATATTCCGATGGGAATAATGTGCTTAGTGATATTAGAAGAGTTAATCCAGATTTACTAGTTCTTGATATAATGATGAAAGGAATTAATGGTCTTGAATTATGTAAAAAAATAAGAAAAGAATTTGATACTCCTATTATATTTGTTTCGGCAAGAGGTGATGAAATTGATAGAATAGTAGGATTAGAAATTGGTGCTGATGATTATTTATCAAAACCATTTAGTCCTAGAGAATTAGTTATTAGAATTAATAAGATATTTAAAAGAATGAAAAGGGTAAGAGAT
>JAYEHA010000161.1:0-3601 GCA_034659335.1 Bacillota bacterium | reverse complement strand
AGAATTTCTTACTAAATTTCTTTCATTATTAATCATACTTTCTAAATATTTATTTTCACCAACTAAAACAACTAATTTTTTAGCTCTAGTAATTGCAGTATATAAAATCTTTCTATTATTAAGTATATTTGGTATCCAACTCATAGGTATAATAACAACAGGGAATTCATTACCTTGACTTTTATGAATTGTAATAGCATATGAATGAATCAATTCATTTAAATTACTATATTTATATCGAATGTTTTTTTCTTGATCAAAACAAATAAGTAATTCTTTATCAACAGTATCCATTCCATAAATTATACCCATATCACCATTAAATATTCCACTACCTTCTTCGCCAGTATTTTTGCGCCATTTAATATCATAGTTATTTTTTATTTGCATTACTTTGTCGCCCACTCTAAAAACCTGATCTCCAAATTCTTTTTCATTTTTCATTTTATCTTTAGGGTTTAAGACTTGTTGTAAAACTTTATTAATATTTCTTGTACCAAGTAAATGATTTTTCATAGGCGTTAATACCTGAATATCTTCTAATGGGTTTACATTATAAAATTCTTTTAACCTTACTTCACATAGAGTCTTAATCTCATCAAGTATATTTTTTTGTTGTTTTCTTTTTATAAAAAAGAAATCTTTTCCTTCTATATTGAAATCTATTTTTAGCCCATTATTAATTTTATGCGCATTTGTTACAATTAGACTTTTTTCACTTTGCCTAAATATTTTATTTAAAGTTACAGTTTTAATAATTTCAGAATCAATAATATCTCTAAGTACATTCCCAGGTCCGACAGAAGGCAATTGATCAGCATCTCCTACTAGCACTAATCTAGTCCCTTCAGTTAATGCAGATAATAAACTCTTCATAAGAAGTACATCTACCATAGACGTTTCATCAATAATTACTACATCACATACTAATGGGTCTTGACTGTTTTTATTAAACATTAAATAGTCATTATTACCTCTTGAATATTCTAAAAGTCTATGAATAGTTTTTGATTCTTTACCAGTAGTCTCACTCATTCTTTTTGCCGCTCTTCCAGTAGGTGCAGCTAATAACACTTTATAGTCATTATTCCCAAACATTTTTATTATTGAATTTATTATAGTAGTTTTACCCGTTCCAGGTCCACCAGTAATAACTATCACTCCATTACTTAATGCTTCCTTTACAGCAGTCTCTTGCAATACATCTAACTTTATTCCTAAATCCTTATTTATCGATTTAAATTCCTTTTCAATATCAATTGGAAACCTAAAAAAAGTATCATTAAGATGTACTAGTTTATTAGCAACATATTCTTCAGCCTCTGCTAAATACGGCAAATAAATAGCTTCTTCTCCATCAATTATTTGCATAACTAAACTTCTTTTAATAATTAATTCGTCAATTTCATTATTAACTAAATCCTTATCAATAAATAAAAGCCTTGAAGACTTAAGAATTAAATCTTCTTTAAATAAAAAAGTATGTCCTTCATTTTGTATTTCATTTAAAATATGTTTAATGCCACTAGCAATTCTAAAGGGCGAATCAATTTCAATACCCATTTTTTTTGCTATTGAATCTGCAACAACAAATCCAATACCTTTTATTTCATCAGCTAAACGGTATGGATTTTGATTAATATATGAAATTGACTTTTCTGCATAAATATTGTAAATCTTAGTAGCAAATACTGAAGAAACTCCAAATTTTTGTAAAAAAATGACTAAATCTTTCATTGCAATTTTTTCAAAATATGAAGTAGTAATTTTATCTAATTTCTTTTCTCCAATACCCTCGATTTCAAGTAATTTCTCAGAACTGTATTGAATTATATCTAAACTATCTTCTCCAAACTTATTAACTATCCTTTCAGCAAAAGCTGGACCAATTCCATCAATAAAACCTGATGCTAAAAACAATTCAATTCCATCTTTATCAGTAGGTAAAATGATTTGAGAAAATTCAACATTAAATTGTTCACCATATTTAGCATCATTTACATAATCACCTGTAAAAGACATCATTTGACCAATTTCAATAATAGGAATTATACCTTTAATAAATAGCATCTCATTTTTATGATCAATTATTGCAACACAATAACCATTATCTTCATTTTTAAATATAATATCTTCTACAGTACCTTTTATCTCTAAAGACATACTTCTCCCATCTATTAATCTATTTTACTTATACTCCATTTTTCGATATGGCTGATTTTTTCATTTGGCTTAATACAATAAATAGGTGATAATGTTTCTAATTCAAGTACCTTATCATCTGTAAAAATTTCAAATGAACATCCATTATCAGGATACTCTTTACCTTCAAAAAAATTAAAACATTTCTTAAATCTATATTTACCTAATTCATAACTAGCGTAACCTTCTTCATTATTAGTTCCAATTTTAAATGAATCTTTATTATTAGTATCTTGCTTTAAAGTAAACATATCTTTTTTAAAATTAATTCTCTTATCACTTAAATCACAATACGACCATAAAGAAAACAATTTTGTGCTAAGTAAATCCTCTTTTCTTTTATTAAGCGGAACAGTTGCGATTCCGCCGGTTTTAAGAATCGTTATTGCCCAAGCAGCAGTATTAATAGGCCATAAACCTTTATTAATCAAAATATGTTCAACCATTAATTCTTTTCCATTATTTATAAATTCTAAAATCATTTTTTTTTGTATTTGAGTCTTTTTATTTATTTTTTGTATTAATATTAATCTCTCATTATCTATTTTATAATCAATCTTATCATTATCAGGTAAATATGTTCTTGGAAATTCTTCAGGAGTACACCATAATCTATGACCCCCTCTAATATGCCACGAGTCATTTTCAAATTTTCTACTTACCTCAATATCTTCACCTAAAAAATTAAAACTATTTTTATCTTTAAAACTCAATATTCTTAAACCATATTCTAAAGGTATTATTATTTCATACTTTTCATTTTGTACCATTATGCACTTACTGTTCTTATAAATAATATCTAAAATTTTCATAATTTACCCCACTTAAATCAGTTTTTTTAAGTATATCATAAGTTGCAATTCTAAAAAAGTTAATCAAAACAAAATTTACCTAATGCTGACAGTGACTCTCAACAGTAAACATGTTTATAGACCTTTGCAGAGATATAATATTATGTGAGCGTACTATACTAATCGACGCCATTTAGCGTTTCTTCCTTTTCCAATCACTTCTATTACTTCTTCGTTTTTTAGTTTATTGAACACTCTATTAATTGTTGATTCAGAAATATCTGGACATGTTTTTCTTATCTCATCTTTTGTAAATATTCCTACTATATTTTTTATAGCCTCTTCTATTCTATGTTCTTTATTACCTTTTTTACAAAAATAAGCGAAAAGCCCGCTACTTCAGTGGTGGAATGGATAGCGAAGAATTGGAAAGGTCTTAAAATATCCCTAAAGATATATAATTAATTGTAAATTTTAGTTAGATTTTTTTTTGCCTAGAAAAGTACATTAACAACAAAAATATATTCGATTAATTTGTTGACAAACAAACTTTAGTTCTATATAATATATATAGGGTGAATTTAATGAAACTAAGATTAGATGGAGTA
>JAYEHA010000160.1:0-3614 GCA_034659335.1 Bacillota bacterium | reverse complement strand
ATGTAAAAAAATTATACGATAAAAATAAAAAGTCGGATTATTCTGGCATGACTACATTAGATTCGGATATTAGTATTTCAAATGCACCTATTGTTAAACTTGTTAATAAAATTATAGTAGCTGGATTAAAGGCAAGAGCTAGTGATATACATATAGAGCCAAGTAATGATAAGTTTAGAGTTAGGTTTAGAATTGATGGTGATTTAAGAGAATATATGAAAAATGAAATGTCTAATCATTCACCCTTAGTTACAAGAATTAAGATAATGGGAGAAATGGATATTTCTGAAAAAAGAAAACCACAAGATGGAAGAATAGAAACTATTATTGAATCTCATTTAGTTGATATGAGAATATCTGTATTACCAACAGTTTATGGAGAGAAAATTGTAATTAGATTGCTTGATAGAAGTGCGGTAGTTATAGATAAAAAAATGTTAGGATTAACTAGACATGATTTAGATTTGATTGAAAAAATGATGAAATATCCTCAAGGAATGTTATTAGTTACCGGTCCAACTGGTAGTGGTAAAACAACTACTTTATATACTTTGCTAAATGAATTAAATACTGATACAAAAAATATTATTACAGTTGAAGATCCTGTAGAATATAGACTTAATGGTATCAATCAAGTACAAGTTAATAAAAAAGCAGGAGTTACTTTTGCAACTGGTTTAAGAGCTATTTTGAGACAAGATCCAGATATAATTATGATTGGTGAAATAAGAGATGCTGAAACTGCTCAAATTGCTATAAGAGCGTCAATTACAGGTCATGTAGTATTATCTACTCTTCATACTAATGATACCGTTAGTACTGTAACTAGACTTATTGATATGGGGATTGAACCGTATATCTTATCATCATCATTAGTCGGAATAATTTCACAAAGGCTTGTAAAAAAACTTTGTAATAGTTGTAAAAGAAGTCATATTACTACTGAAAGCGAAATGGAAATTTTAGGTATTAAAAAGCCAATTGAAATTTATGAAAAAAATGGTTGTAGTGCATGTGGACATACTGGATATTCTGGAAGAACAGGTATTTATGAAATGATGATTATTAATAAAGAAGTTAGAGAGTACATTTCTAGTAATGCATCTGTAGATACAATAAGAGAAGCTGCATTTGGTAAAGATTCAGGTATGAAAACTTTAGATGTTAGTTGTAAAGAATTGATAATTAATGGTAAAACAACAATAGATGAATTAATTCGCGTTTCGTATAGTGTAGAATAATGAGGTGAGTTATGGATTTGGTGAAGATTTTGGATATTGCAAAGACAAAAGGAGCTTCTGATATTCATTTGAGTATTGGTGTTCCAGCAGTAATGAGAATTAATGGGAAATTAATTAAAATAAATAAAAAAAAATTAAGCATTAAAGATTTGGATAATTTTGTCGATGAAATTCTAACAGCAGAACAGAAAAGCAAGCTTCGAGATGAAAAAAGCCAAGGTGCTATAGATATTGCATATTCATTATCAAATGTTGGAAGATTTAGAGTTAATATTTATAGACAAAGAGGGACTTATGCTATTGCTATTAGAGTTGTGGCTTTAATTATCCCTTCAATGGAAGAATTGGGATTGCCTAAAGTAATAAAAGATTTAAGTAAATTAAAAAGAGGTTTAATATTAGTCACAGGGCCAACTGGTAGTGGTAAGTCGACTACATTAGCAACTATGATTGACTATATGAATCGATATAGAAATGAACATATTATTACTATAGAAGATCCAATAGAGTTTCTTCATAAACATAATGGGTGCATTATTAATCAAAGAGAAATTGGTTATGATACTTTTTCTTTTTCAGAAGCGCTTCGAAGTGCATTAAGACAAGATCCAGATGTTATTCTAGTTGGTGAGATGAGAGATTTAGATACGATTGCTACAGCTATTACTGCAGCAGAAACTGGTCATCTTGTATTATCAACTGTTCATACAGTAGGTGCAGCTAGTACCATTGATAGAATTGTAGATGTTTTTCCACCATATCAGCAACAACAAATTAGAGTTCAATTATCATCTGTATTAAAAGGTGTTGTTTCTCAACAGATAATGCCAAAAGTAAATGGTGATGGTAGAGTCGTTGCATTTGAAATTATGACAGCTACAACTGCAATGCAGAATTTAATTAGAGAAGGTAAAACACATCAATTACAGACGGTAATTCAAACTAATAAAAAAAGTGGTATGATGACTATGGATGATTCATTAGTTGATATGTATAAGAGAAAAATAATTACTAAAGAAGTTTTAATTAGATATTGTATTGATAGAAAAGCAGTTAAAAGAAGACTTGGTATTTTTTAATTAGGAGGTGAATCTTGACAGCGTTTAGTTATGAATCAATTGATATGCATGGAGTAACGCAAGAAGGTATTTATGAAGCAGAAAGTGAAAGTGAAGTATTAAGATTTATAAGATCTAATGGTCAAAAGCCTTTAAGAATTAAAAGTGAAACAAAAGATAAAAACAAAAACAAAAATAATAAAATAAAAAACAAAAGTAAAACAAAAAATGAAAGTAACAAAAATGAAAATCAAAGTATTCTAAATAGTGAAATTAAAATATTTAGAAGAAAACCGAAAATAAAGGATTTAATAATATTTTGTAGACAATTATATACAATGCTTAATGCAGGAATGCCTTTAATATCAGGACTTGAAGTATTAAGTGATCAAAGTGAAAATGCAATTCTTAGAGAAACAATAGATGAAATAACAGAAAGTGTAAAAAAAGGAAAGATGTTATCAGAGTCAATGGGTGAATTTCCTAAAATATTTCCACCATTACTTATAAATATGATTCAAGCAGGTGAAATGACAGGAAACCTTGATGATGTACTTAATAAAATGTCTGTTCA
This sequence comes from Bacillota bacterium, assembly GCA_034659335.1. Taxonomy (GTDB): domain Bacteria; phylum Bacillota; class Clostridia; order Peptostreptococcales; family Acidaminobacteraceae; genus HSG29. The sequence continues at coordinate 741 of JAYEHA010000160.1, read as the reverse complement.
TTACGATAAAGAAAATAGAATAAATCAAAAAATTAAAAGAGCAATGATTTATCCAACGGTACTTATATTTATAGCTACAGCAGCAGTAATTTTTTTATTAACATTTGTAATGCCGACGATAGTAGGGATGTTTGATGGAACAGGTGTAGAACTTCCATTTATAACAAGAGTTGTTTTATCAATTAGTGATGTAGTTAAGTACTATTGGTATATAATCGCTGCTATTATTATGGGAATAGTTGTTATATATAAACAGATGGTACGTACAAAACCTGGGAAAAGAACAAGAGATAAATTTGTTTTAAGTATTCCAGTTATAAAGAAACAAACAATTAAAATTGTAACTTCAAGATTTATTAGAACTTTATCTACTTTAATAGGAAGTGGAATTCCAATTTTACAAGCATTAGAAACTTCTGCCGAAGTAACTAATAATGAAGTTTTAATAGAAGGAATTCAAAATGTATCTGAAGATATAAAAAAAGGTGAATCACTTAGTTATTTATTAGGGAATTTAGATATATTTCCTAAAATGACAGTTTCAATGATAAAAATTGGTGAAGAAACAGGAGCACTTGAAGATATGCTTGCTAAAACAGCTGATTATTATGATGACGAATTAGAAGCATCACTTGAAAAATTAGTTGCGTTAGTAGAACCTATAGGTATTTTAGTTATGGGGCTTGTTATTGGTTTTATTGTAATTGCTATGATGTTACCGATGTTTGATATGTTTCAGAC
>JAYEHA010000159.1:0-3623 GCA_034659335.1 Bacillota bacterium | reverse complement strand
TTTATCATCTAATATTAAAAATTTTGTAAAATGAGATTTATATAGATCTACTTTTGCAAATTCATATCCTCTTGCATACATTTCAACAGCTATTTCGTAAATTGAATATTGATCTTTCTCTTTTTTAGTCATACGATCACTCTGATTTAATTCATCCATCTTTTTCATTATTTTTTTAACGCCACCACAGATTATTTGGGCATCAAAGTCAGTAATCTTACCACTAAAAAATGTTGCATAAAAAGCTAATGGATAATGTACTTTAAAATAAGCAATTCTAAATGACATCATAACATAAGCCACCGCATGAGCTTTAGGAAACATATACTTAATTCTTTGACAAGATTCTATATACCAACTCGGAATATCATGTTTTTTCATAAGTTTAAGTTGATCTTCATTTAACCCTTTACCTTTTCTTACACCTTCCATAATTACAAACGATTCTTTTGATGGTAACCCATTATAAATTAAATAATTCATAATATCATCTCTTGTTGAAATAACTTCATTTATCTTTACTACCCCATCTCTAACAAGATCTTGAGCATTATTAATCCATACATCAGTACCATGAGACAAACCTGATATTCTAACCAAATCTGAGAAAGTAGTTGGTTGAGTATCTTTTAACATTTGTCTAACAAAACCAGTGCCAAATTCAGGTATCCCCAAACTACCAATTTTCAACTTATACGAAGAATCTTTAATTTTAAGACTTTTAACACTCGTAAATATACTCATTGTTTCCTCATCATCTAGAGGCACATCTTCAATTTTAACATTTGTCAAATCTTCTAACTCTTTTATCATTGTAGGTACATCGTGTCCTAAAAGATCCAATTTTAATAATCTTCCACTAATAGAATGATAATCAAAATGAGTAGTAATTACATCTGATTCTGTATCATTAGCAGGATATTGAATTGGACAAAAATCATATATATCTTTATCTCTAGGAACAACCATAATGCCACCTGGATGCTGCCCACTAGTCCTTTTAACTCCTGTACATCCAATTGACAGTCTCTCAATTTCTTTCTTTCTAACAGTCATTTCGCGTTCTTCAAAATATTTTGAAACATATCCAAATGCAGTTTTATCAGCAATAGTTCCTATGGTTCCAGCTTTAAAAGTTTTCCCTTCTCCAAATAATTCTTCAGTATATTTATGCGCTTTTGATTGATAGACCCCTGCAAAATTAAGATCTATATCAGGCTCTTTTCCTCCGCCAAAACCCAAGAAAACTTCAAATGGAATATCATGTCCATCTTTTTTATATAAAATATCACAATCAGGACATTTCTTATCAGGTAAATCTACTCCCGATCCTAATGAACCATCTGTAATAAATTCTGATTTTTTACATTTAGTACAAATATAATGTGGTGGTAATGGATTCACTTCTGTAATATTTGACATTGTTGCAGCAAAAGAAGACCCAACGGAACCTCTAGAACCAACTAAATATCCATCCTCTAATGATTTGTCAACAAGTTTTTGAGCTATTATATACATAACTGAATAACCATTATCAATAATTGATGACAATTCTATTCCTAATCTTTTTTCAACTATTTCAGGCAAAACATCACCATAAATAGATTGGGCTTTTTTATAACACATATTTCTTAATTCATCATCAGATTCATCAAAAGATGGCGGAAATGTACCATTTGGTATTGGTAGAATATCATCAATTTCATCAAATATCTTATTAGTATTTTCTACAACTACCTCATAAGCCTTTTCATTAGATAAATAATTAAAATCTTCTAACATTTCTTTTGTAGTTTTTAAATATAATGGTGGTTGATTATCCGCATCTCTAAATCCTTTTCCAGCCATTAATATTTTTCTGTATATACTATCTTCCTTATCTAAAAAATGCACATCGCCTGTTGCAACAACAAGTTTATTTAATTCATCTCCTAAATTAATTATTTGCTTATTAATGTTTTGTAAATCCTCTACACTTTCAACTATTTGCTTATCCACTAAAAATTGATTATTCCCAGTAGGCTGTACTTCTAAGTAATCATAATAATTTGCAATTTCTTTAATATCATCACTCGACTTACTATTTATTATTGCTCTAAATAGCTCGCCTGCTTCGCATGCAGTTCCAATAATTAATCCTTCTCTATATTTTGTCAATGAAGTTTTAGATATTCTTGGTTGTTTATAAAATGTCTCAATATTTGATTCAGAAACTAATTTATAAAGATTTTTTAATCCAATATAATTTTTTACAAGAATAATAACATGATAAGTATCATGAGTTTTATAATCCATTTCTACTTTCGCAAGATTATTTATTCCATTTAACGTAAATACATCTTTCTTCTCTAATCTTTCTAATAATTTAATAAATATTAGCGCTGTAGTTGCTGCATCATTAATTGCTCTATGATGCCCTTCTAAACTAACTTTTAAATGATTAGCAACAGTTTTCAATCTAAATCTTTTAATTTTTTTAAGTAACATTTTACCTAAAGTCATAGTATCAAGTACAATTGGATTAAAATCAATTTTCATTTTATTAGTTTCTCTTTTAATAAACGCAATATCAAAAATTGCATTATGAGCAACTAATGGTCTATCTCCAATAAAATCTAAAAATTCAGGAAGAACTTCATCAATTCCCCTTTCATTCTCAACCATCTCATTTGTAATGCCAGTTAATTCTACAACATTTTCCGGTATTTCTTTAAATGGCTTAACAAGTGAACTGTATCTACTAATAATTTGCTTATTTCTTATCATTATAGCGCCTATTTCAGTAATATCATCTTTTTGTTTATTAAGTCCCGTTGTTTCAATATCAAAAATAACAAATTCTTGATTGAAATCGCTATCATTGGAATTGCTAACTAAAACTGTATTATCATTAAATAGATACCCTTCTACTCCATATATAATTTTAAAGTCATCACCTTTAGAGTGCATTGCATCAGGAAACGCTTGTAAAACTCCATGATCTGTAATCGCAATTCCTTTATGTCCCCATAACTTTGCACGTTTAATCAAATCTGATACATCGCTTAATCCATCCATTGCACTCATCTTTGTATGCATATGAAGTTCAACACGTTTGACTTCGGAATCATCCATTCTTATTTCAGGCTCAAAACTTTCTGAGTAATTAATTTTATTTGCAAACATCACAAGTTCTTTATCAAATTTATCATAATTAACTTTACCTTCAAATCCATACCAGTCACCTTTTTTTATCTTCGATAAAATTTTACTCGCCATATTTGAAGCCACAAATAATTTCACACCAATTGATGAAGATAAATCAGTTACTGAGAGCATTATAAGTACTTTGCTATCTCTTATCTCTCTAGAATCTATATTAAAAATTTTACTTCTAATTGCAACCGTTTCACCTTCTTTAGAAATACTACTTATTTTCCTAAAATCGCGTTTAATTTTACCTCTATAAATCTCACTTTTCTTGTTAGATTTTTTCTTTACTGATTTCACCTTTTTTTCTTTTGCTATTTTTTTTATATTCTCTCTTTCAAATTGCATCTCAGATAATAATTTATTTTCTTTATTTGCTCTACTTTCCTCAAAATCAGAATTATCTTTAGTACTATTTTCATACTGCATATTTA
>JAYEHA010000158.1:0-3638 GCA_034659335.1 Bacillota bacterium | reverse complement strand
AAAATAAAGATGATTTTCAAATAGGATTTGAGTGGATTGATTTGAATAATTTAAAAGATATTAAGATTTATCCTAGTATTCTTAAAGAAGTTATTAGTAGTGAAGGTGAGTTTTCTAGTACAATTTATCTTGGAGATGAAAACTGATGAAAAATGGTTATATTAGAAAAATTATTGATTTTAGTTCAATAGATGGTCCTGGAAATAGGACTGTCATTTTTTTGCAGGGATGTAATTTTAATTGTTTAAGTTGTCATAATCCTGAAACAATTAAAATTTATAATAATCTTAATAGTGATAATGATGAAGTGAAATTGATGAATGTTTATGATATTGTTAAAAGATTAGATAATAATAAAAGCTTTATAAAAGGCGTAACTATTTCAGGTGGTGAATGTACTTTACAGTTCGAATTTTTATTAGATTTAGTTATAAATTTAAAGAAGAATGGATATGAGGTATATTTAGATACAAATGGCTCTTTGGAAATTGTTAAATTTCAGCAAATTCTTCATTATATTGATAAAATAATTTTTGATTTAAAAGTTTTTGATGAAAAAGAACATATTAAATTAACAGGAGCTTCTAATAGAAAAGTAAAGAGAAATATTAAAATTGCTGGAGTAAATCATAAAATATGTGAAATTAGAACTGTTATTATTCCTAAAGTAATTGATAATAATAAAAATGTTGATAAAATCAGTAAATTTATTTGTGGAATTGATAAAGAGATACCGTATAAATTGATTACTTATAGACAAAATGGTGTACGGGTAAAAAAGCTGAAAACTAATTCTCCTAGTAAAAAAATGATGATTGAATTAAAAGAAATTTGTAAAAATAATGGTCTTTTAAATATTATTATAAATTAATTCTTTAAACAAATGTTTGATTGTGGTAAAATTTCATTAGGAGTGATAGAATGATAAATTATATTAAAGGAAATATTATAAAAACTAGTTTAGATTATATCGTTATTGAAAATAATAATATAGGATATAAGATTAATACATCAAAAGCAACTATTGATGATTTAATTATAGTTAATAAATCAGAGATGGTAATGATAAATATCGAAATGGTTGTTAGAGAAGATGATATAAGTCTATTTGGTTTTTTAACTGAAGACGAATTGTTAGTTTTCAATTTATTAAAAACTGTTTCTAACGTTGGGGCAAAAAGTGCAATTAGAATACTTTCATCAATGCATTATATGGAAATTGTTAAAATAATAAAAAATAATGATTTTAAGACATTAACTAAAGCAAAGGGAATAGGAATTAAAACAGCAAAGAGAATTATTATTGATTTAAATGAAAAAATGATTTCTAATTTTCCAGATATTAATAGTAATTATAAAGTTAATCATAAAAAAGAGATAAGTAGTGATGCATTAGAAGCGTTAATGGCATTAGGTTATTCTCAAAAAGAATCTGAAAGTGTATTAAATGAATTTGATAATAAAGATTTGCCTATTGAAGAAATTATTAAAACTGCGTTAAGTTATTTTTAGGAGTTAATATGGAAAATAGATTTGTTACACCAAAATTTAATGATGAAGAGTTTAAAATCGAAAAATCACTACGACCAAAAACTTTAAATGAATATATTGGTCAGAGTAAGACTAAGAGACAACTTGATATATTTATGAGAGCAGCAAAGATGAGAGAAGAATCTTTAGATCATGTACTTTTATATGGACCTCCAGGGCTTGGGAAAACAACTTTAAGTCATATTATTGCTAATGAAATGGGTGTAAATATAAAAATAACATCTGGTCCTGCTATTGAAAGACCAGGCGATTTAGCTGCAATATTAAATAAGTTAAGGCCGAATGATGTTTTATTTATTGATGAAATACATAGGCTCAATATGAGTGTGGAAGAAGTATTATATCCTGCTATGGAAGATTATCAATTAGATATTATTATAGGAAAAGGACCAGATGCAAAGTCGGTTAGGATTGAACTTCCAAAATTCACTTTAATTGGTGCTACAACTAGAGTAGGTGATTTAACAGCTCCCCTTAGAGACAGATTTGGTATGGTATGTCGTTTAGATATGTATACAGAAGATGAATTAAATGAAATTGCAAAAAGGTCAAGTGATATTTTAGATGTTGAGATTTATGAGGATGCATCTCTTGAAATTGCTAGAAGATCTAGAGGAACACCAAGGATTGTAAATAGACTACTTAAAAGGATTAGAGACTATTCTTTAGTTGTTGGAAATGGAATAATAACGCATGAAAGTGCTATAAGTGCGCTTGATATGTTAGAAATAGATAATATAGGATTAGATAAAATAGATAGAAAAATATTAATAGCTATTTTAAGAAAATTTGCTGGTGGGCCAGTAGGGCTTAATACATTATCTGCATCAACAGATGAAGAAATTACTACTATACAAGATGTATATGAGCCTTTTTTAATAAAAAATGGATTTATTCAAAGAACACCAAGAGGGCGAATTATTACTGAGCTTGGGAAAAAACATATTGAAAATAATAGATTTGGTGAGTGAAATGTATAAAAAAATAATTTTATTAATAATAATATTTTTTACTTTTTCAGTTAGTTTTGCATCTGATAATGTAAAAATTGGGCTTGAATATAATAAGGAAATTAATGAAGCAATAATTACTTCAAGTCAAAATTTTTATGTGAATATTAACGATGATAAATTAATTGATTTAGATAAAAATATTTTAAAAATTTATAAAAATAACGAGTTTTATTTGAAAATAAATCAAAAATTTGATAGATTAGAAGATGCATTAATTATTTTGGATAGCTTAAATAAAAAAGGACAAACTTGTTTTTTGTTTTATGATAATTCATGGGAAATATATACTGGTAATTATAATAGTATTGATGAAGCTAAAGCGCATAACAATAATAATTTTGATATAGTATTACCGAATAGTAAAAATATAATAGTAAAAAATAGTGATAATAAAATTATATTTTCTTATAATAGTGAATCAGATATTTCTTTTACTAGTGGTGAGATTATTGAATTTGGCTCTAAATATTTTAGAGGAAGTTTTATGTTCAAAAGATGTAAGGAAAGTGATTTTACAATTATTAATAAATTGCCAATTGAAGAGTATTTATATGGTGTGATTTCAAAAGAAATGCCAGCTAATTGGCCAATTGAAGCGTTAAAAGCACAAGCTATTGCTGCAAGAAATTTTACCGTTTCAAATTTAGGTAAATATTCTGATTTAGGATTTGATTTAACTGATGATATAAATTCGCAGGTGTATGGAGGATATGATGCTGAAAGCGAAAAAATTAAATTGGCTGTAGATGAGACTTTCAATATGCTATTAAGGTCAAATAGTAATAATAATATTGTTAGTGCATATTATCATTCTAATAGTGGAGGTCAAACTGAAAGTATTGAAAATGTGTGGCAGACACAAGTTCCTTATTTAGTTGGAGTCAAAGATGAATATTCTGAAAATGTTCAAAATTCAAATTGGTCTAAAAAATATACTTTACATGAAATTTCAAATAAATTAAATGAAGCTGGATATGATGTTGGTGAAATTTATGATGTTGAGATGGCTTCTGTTTCTCAAAATTATAGAATACTTGAAATTATATTTAAAGGTAGTAAGAATAATATTATTTT
>JAYEHA010000157.1:0-3638 GCA_034659335.1 Bacillota bacterium | reverse complement strand
ATAGTCTTTGCCAATGTTATCTCACAGTTTATATTTTAGCAACACCGCTCACAACTCTTAGAGCTTTTAATCACTAAACGTAGAGTACGGAACTAGACTAAATATTCCGTAGTACCTATATATTTGTAAGTAACGTAGTCGCACTAAGACATAGGTTAACCAACTAGAGCTTTTTCAAGCTCGCGACTTCAGTCGTGAGTAGTTGACATGCACCTACTTAATTAATCTCCATTTAACACCCTCAGGTGTATCCATTAATTCAATTCCTCTTAAATCTAACTCTTTTCTTATTTCATCTGCTAGCTTATAATCTTTATTTTTTCTAGCATTTTGTCTTTTTTCAATCAACATTTCAATTTCTTTGTCAGCATTCTTAGTTTTAGTAACAATTCCTAAAACGTTTGTTAATTCATTAAATAAATCATATGCAAACTCAATCGTTTCTTTTGATGAATCTGAATCTAATAATACATTTAAATCTTTTGCTAATTCAAATATTGTAGCAATACCATTTGCAGTATTAAAATCATCATCCATTTTTTCAATAAATTCATTCTTATGACTTCTAACTTTATCTACTACCGAATTATCTAACTCTCCAGATTTAGCATTTTTAAATAAAAATTCTAAAGTGTTTTTAACATTATATAATCTATCAAGTCCATTTTTAGAACTAATAATTAATTCTTCGCTAAAATTTACAGGACTTTTATAATGTGCAGACAATAAAAAGAACCTAATAACTTCAGCATCATATTTTTCTAATATCTCTCTAACTGTAAAGAAATTCCCTTTTGATTTACTCATTTTCTTATTATCAATATTAATATATCCATTATGCATCCAATAATTCACATATTTTTTTGAAGTTTTCCCTTCACTTTGAGCAATTTCATTTTCATGATGCGGAAAAATCAAATCTTGACCTCCAGCATGAATATCAAAAGTATCCCCAAGTAAAGTAGTACTCATAACAGAACATTCAATATGCCAACCAGGTCTTCCTTCACACCAAGGACTTTCCCAACTAGGCTCTCCCTCTTTTTTATTTTTCCATAAAACAAAATCCATCGGATTCTTTTTATCAACATTTATCTCTACTCTTGAACCTGCTCTTATTTCATCCATATCTTGTTTAGATAACTTTCCATAATCTTTAAATTCTGAAACACTATAATATACATTGCCATTTACTTCATACGCTTTTCCTTTTTCAATTAACACTTTAATAAACTCTATTATTTCTTCAATATATTCAGAAACTTTAGGGTGATGAGTAGCTCTTCTAATACCCAAAGCATCTGCATCTTTAAAATACTCCTCTATATACCTTTCGCTTATCTTTTTAGAAGTAGTTTTTTTCTCAATCGCTTTATTAATTATTTTATCATCAATATCCGTAAAATTTTGCACATAATTAACAGTATAACCTCTATACTCCAAATACCTTCTAAATGCATCAAACATTAAAAAAGGTCTCGCATTCCCAATGTGAAAATAATTATAAACTGTAGGCCCGCAAACATACATATTTACAACATCTTTTTTTATACTTTTAAACTCTTCCTTTTTTCTAGTCAATGTATTATATATCTTCATATTTACCACCTCAATCAAAACTTAATTGCTCCTATTATTTACTTATCTTTTGAGTTAATACTAACAAACATTTTAACTATTATCAAGCATTTCTTATTGAATTTAACTTACCCCTTGTTTTTACCTTTCATTAATAATATAATAGTGTAGGGTGATATAATGAGTGAACACTATAAATTTGTTCAAAATTCAAAATGCGAATATTTCCCATGTCATAAAGGTGTAAAAAAAGAAGATTTTAACTGTCTTTTTTGCTATTGCCCTTTATATATGCTTGGAGAAGATTGTGGCGGTAATTTTACTTATACTCACGGTGTAAAAGATTGTTCTAACTGTACAATCCCACATCAAAAGAATAGTTATAGCTACATTATGAAAAAAATGGATCTTGTAATTAATAGGACTATGAAGAAAGATTAATCTTTCTTCATTTTTATTTTTTTATTTTTTATTTTTTATTTTTTTATTTTTTTATTTTTTCCTTAACAATAGATCAATCTTATTATATGATATCAGAAGTGTAAAATGTAAGTAAGGAGGAAAATTATGTCTGTAAGAGTAAGATTTGCACCAAGTCCAACAGGTTATGTTCATATTGGCGGTTTAAGAACTGCATTATATAATTATTTATTCGCAAAAAAAATGGGTGGAACATATTTAATGAGAATAGAAGATACTGATAGAACAAGATATGTTGAAGGCGCAATTGAAAATTTAATTAATGCAATGAAATGGTCGAACGTTAATCATAGTGAAGGAGCATTTATAGAAAATGGCAAAATTATTGAAAAAGGTGATTTTGGTCCATATATACAATCTGAAAGATTAGAAATTTATCAAAAATATATCAGCAAGCTAATCGAAGAAGATAAAGCTTATTATTGTTTTTGTACAAAGGAACGACTTGATAATGTTAGAGCAATTCAAAAAGCAAAAGGTAAAATTACTAAATATGATGGTTTTTGTAGAGGAATTGATAAAGAAGAAGCTAAAAAACGCATTGCTAACGGCGAAGAACATGTAGTTAGACTTAAATTACCTTCAAATCGATTAATTGAATTTGAGGATGTAGTTAGGGGTACAGTAACAGTCAATACAAACGACTTAGATGATCAGGTATTAATGAAAAGTGATGGCTTTCCAACATACCATTTAGCAGTTATTGTTGATGACCATTTAATGGGAATTACTCATATTATACGTGGAGAAGAATGGCTTCCATCTACACCAAAACACGTTTATCTTTATGAAGCATTTGGTTGGGAAGCTCCAAAATATGTTCACTTACCCAATATATTAAATGATGAAAGAAAAAAATTATCAAAACGTCATGGCGATGTAGCTGTAAAAGACTTTAGAGACAAAGGATATTTACCCGAAGGTTTAATTAATTACATTGCTTTAGTTGGTTGGACACCAGATGATAACGAAGAAATTATGAATATGGATGAATTAATCAATAAATTTAGTCTTGAAAGAGTTTCAAAATCAAGCGGAGTATTTGATATAAAAAAACTAAACTGGGTTAATGCACATTATATTAAAAAATTAGATATTGAAGATTTAACTAAGAAATGTCTCCCATATTTCATAAAAGAAGGAATAATTAACGAAGAAGAGATAGAAGAGAAATATGAATGGATAAAAAAAATCGTAACTATATCTCAAGAAAATATTTCTTATTTAGCAGAAATCATTGACCGCACTAAGATTTTTTTAGGCGAGGAAGTTGTTTTAGAAGATAATAATGCAGGAGAAATGCTTAAACTTCCACATGTTCCCGAAATGTTAAAAGTGTTTAATTCTTTTATTCAAGAAAACGAATTAACTGATGAATTCCTTAAAACTATTTTCAAGCTAGTTCAAAATGAAACTGGCAACAAAGGGAAAAATTTATTTATGCCAATACGAATTGCTTTAACAGGTCAGAATCATGGACCCGATATGAAAGCAACTATAAGCATTTTAGGAAAAGAATTAATAGAAAAAAGAATAAATTATTCAATAAAAAATTATTGCTAAAAAAAGGCGTTTCATTA
>JAYEHA010000156.1:0-3642 GCA_034659335.1 Bacillota bacterium | reverse complement strand
ATGAAGGATACAGGAGTTGAAAAATATATTGAATTTCTAGCATTTGAAGAAGATGCTAATAGTGAAAATAATTAATAGATAAAGGTGAAAAAATGTCTAAGAAAAAAACATTTTTAAGAGGTGCTGTAATTTTAGGGGCAGCAGGAATTGTAATTAAAGTTTTAGGAGCAATATTTAGAATACCTTTAGGAAATATGTTGGGTGATGAAGGTATGAGTTACTATCAGACAGCTTATCCAATGTATTTATTATTGATTACGATTTCAACAGCTGGATTTCCTACAGCTATTGCAAAAATGATTTCAGAAAAAAAAGCGATTTCTGATTATAGAACTATTAAAAAGATTTTTAAAGTTGCATTTTATTTAATGACAAGTTTAGGAATGATAAGTTTTATTGCTTTATATTTTGGTTCTGAAACGATTGTGAGATTAGTTAAAAATGATCCGGAGTCTGTGTTTGCAATGAAAGCGATGGCTCCTGCATTATTATTTGTATCAATGATGTCTGTATTTAGAGGTTTTTTTCAAGGATTACAGGATTTAAAACCATATGCAATTTCACAAATAGTGGAGCAGTTCTTTAGAGTGATTTTAGGACTTAGCTTAGCTGTTTTGTTAATAGATAAGAGCATTGCTTATGCAGCTGCTGGTGCAACATTTGGAGCGGCTGTTGGTGGTTTTTTTGGTCTAATATTTATGGTGATTTACTATTTAAGAAGTAGAGATAATATTTTTGAAGATAAAATGTTAAGTAACGAGTCAGAAGAATCGTCATTTGATATCTTAAAAAAATTATTATTAATTTCAATTCCTATTACAATGGGTGCAGCTGTAATCCCTATTATGAATATTATTGATTTAGGAATTGTAATGAGGAGGCTGCATTCAATAGGAATTATTGAGCAAGCAAATGATTTATATGGACAATTAACAGGTTATGCAAATGCACTTACTAATTTACCGGCAATAATTACTGTTGCTTTTCAAATTAGTCTTGTTCCTGCAATTTCTAGTTTAAAAATAACAAGTAGAAAGCAATTAGAATCTACTATAGAAACAGCGATTAGAATTTCTGTGATTATTGGACTTCCTGCTGCAGTAGGATTAGTTACTTTAAGTAGAGGAATTATGATGTTATTATATCCTTCGCAGATAGAGATTGTTAATTCTGTTTCAAGAATATTGAGTGTATTAGGTTGGGGAGTAGCATTTCTATCAATTTTTCAAATTTCAACTGGTATTTTACAAGGACTTGATAAACAAAGTTTGCCGGCAAAAAATTTATTTGTAGGCGCAATAGTAAAACTTATACTTAGTTATGTTTTAATTGGAATTCCAGAAATAAATATTCTTGGAGCTGCAATGTCAACGGTAGCTGCATATTCTGTAGCTGCACTTTTAAATTTAAAAGATGTATTTAAATATAGTAATGTTAAGCCAAATATTAAGAAAATGTTTCTTAAACCAATAATAGTCTCTGCGATAATGGGCATTTTTGTAAAATCAACTTATTATTTTGGATCAATAATCATGTCTCTTAGAATAGCTACAATAATAGCTATTTTTGTGGGAATAATAACATATGTTGTTTTTTTATTTGTATTAAAAGTAATTACTGAAGATGATTTAGAATTAGTACCATATGGAGATAAATTAAAAAGGTTTGTAAGAAAGATATCTTAAAAGAGGTGGATGTTTTGAAAAAAATAATTATTGTTGGCTTGGGACCAGGTCCTGAAAAATTATTAACTTTAGAAGCGTATGAGATTTTAAAAAATGCAAAAAATTTATTTTTTCGTACAGAAAGTCATCCTGTAGTAGAGAAATTAATAAAAAGTGGTATTAAATATAGATCATATGATTCATATTACGATTTATATGATGGTTTTGATGAGTTGTTTGAATCTATTGGTGATGATTTAATAAATCAAGTTAATAATTTTGAAGAGATTATTTATGCTGTACCTGGTAATCCATCCATGTATGATGATAGTGTAAGGTATTTATTTGAAAAAAGTTTTGATGATTATGAAATTGAAGTTATTTATGGTGCTAGTGTTCATGAAGTTGCATTTGCTAGTATTGATACGGCAATAACGGATCAGTTTTCTGTAATAAATGCTTTAGAAATAAAAAAACATAATATTAATTATAAACAAAATAATATGATTATTGGTGTTTATAATCAGTATATTGCATCTGATATTAAAATTAATTTATTAATAAATTATGAGCTTGAGCATAAAGTTTATTTTATTTATAGGGCAAAAACTGAAAATGAATACATTGCTAAAGTTAGTTTAGAAGAAATTGATAGATTAGATAAATATGACCATTTAACGTGTATTTATATTCCTAAGAATGAAAAAAAGAAAAGTTTTTCTGATTTTGTAGAAATTATGGATTTTCTTCGTTCAGAAGATGGTTGCTCATGGGATAGAGAGCAAACGAATAATTCTTTAATTCCACATACAATAGAAGAAGTATATGAGGTTATTTCAGCAATTGAAAGTGAAAATTATGATGATTTTAAAGAAGAGTTGGGAGATTTGTTTTTACAAATTATATTTTATGCTCAGATTAATTCGGAGAAGGGTTATTTTGATATTTACGATGTTATTGATAGTGTAGTTAAAAAGTTAATTAGACGACATCCTCATATTTTTGGAGGAATAAAAAAGAAAAATAATGATTCCAATATTTACTGGGAAAGTATTAAAAGAAAAGAGTATGATGAAAAGTACATTTATGAATCTATGGAGAGAATTCCTAAAAAATTACCTTCTTTAATGAAATCGTATAAAATACAAGAAAAAGCTGCTAAAGCTGGATTTGATTGGAATTCTATAGATGGAGCAACAGAAAAATTAGATGAAGAAATTAATGAACTGATTGAAGCAAGAAAAACGGGTAATGTTGATTCTATAATTGACGAGCTGGGTGATGTATTGTTTTCTATTGTAAATGTTGCGAGATTTTTGAAAATCAGGCCTGAAATTGCTTTGGAAAGTACTAATAGAAAGTTTATTTCTAGATTTAAAAAAATGGAACGTTCAGATATTAGTATTGAGAGAGGTTTTGCTTCATTATCTCTTGAAGAAATGGAAAAATTATGGATAAATGCAAAAAAAATAAAATAAAGCTTGAAAAACTTGCTAGAAGTCGGTATTATAAGGGTATAGTGAGAATAAGGAGGAGAAATAATGAACAAACCAGAAATAATTACTAATATATCAGAAAAATCAGGGTTAACAAAAAAAGATGCAGAGAAAGCATTAGTTGCTTTTTTAGAGACTGTTGAAGAAGCTTTAATGGCTGAGGAAAAAATTCAATTAGTTGGTTTCGGATCGTTTGCAGTTAAACACAGAAAAGCTAGACAAGGAAGAAACCCTCGTAATCCTGAGCAAGTTATTGAAATACCAGCTTCAAAGGCGCCTGTATTTAAAGCGGGAAAAACTTTAAAAGATAAAGTTAATAAATAAATTTAAGCGGCTGTATAGTCGCTTTTTTCTTTTATGGAAAACTTTTAAATGCTATTATATACAAAAATTAAGTAATATTTAATTTTTATGAAGATATGACGAATATATATATATGAGGTGGTTATTTATGGAAGATATGCGAATTGATAAATTTTTAA
>JAYEHA010000155.1:0-3642 GCA_034659335.1 Bacillota bacterium | reverse complement strand
AGGAAGAAAAAGAAGTAGAGATTGAAATAGTTAAAGAAAGATCAGAGTTAGAAGTTTTAAAAGAAGAAGTTTCAGATAGTAAAGACAAATATTTAAGACTTCAAGCTGAATTTCAAAATTATAAAAAAAGAGTTGAAAAGCAAAGAATTGATTTAATAAAATATTCTCATGGTGAGGTTATTAAAGATATTTTACCAATTATTGATAATTTTGAGAGAGCTATTGATTCAGCGAAAGAAAGTAAGAATTCGGAATCATTAATTGAAGGAATTGAACTTATTAAAAAAAGTTTTGATGAATTTTTAGAAAATAGAAAAATTGAAGTGGTTAAAACAGTTGGTGAAAAATTTGATACAAAATATCATCATGCTGTTATGAAAGAAGAAAGCGATAAACATGAGGATAATGAAATTATACAGGAACTTCAAAAAGGGTATATTTCAGAAGGTAGAGTATTAAGATATGCAATGGTAAAGGTTGCTTCAAACAAATAAATTATTAGAATTTTAAAGGAGGAAATATAATGAGTAAAGTAATAGGTATAGACTTAGGAACAACAAATTCTTGCGTTTCAGTTATGGAAGGTGGAGATCCTACAATAATTCCAAATGCAGAGGGTAATAGAACAACACCGTCAATTGTTGCGTTTACAGAAAGTGGAGAAAGATTAGTTGGTGAAACAGCAAAAAGACAAGCGATTACAAATCCTGATGGAACAATTAGTTCAATAAAAAGACATATGGGTAGAGATTTTAAAGAGGAAGTTCACGGACAAAAATTAACACCAGAAGAAGTTTCAGCAATGATTTTACAAAAATTAAAAGCTGATGCAGAGAGTTATTTAGGTGAGACTGTTACAGAAGCTGTAATTACTGTTCCAGCATACTTTACAGATGCTCAAAGGCAAGCTACTAAGGATGCAGGGAAAATTGCAGGTTTAGAGGTTAAAAGAATTATTAATGAACCAACTGCAGCATCATTATCATATGGTCTTAATAAAAAAGATGTTCAACAAAAAATATTAGTCTTTGACTTAGGTGGCGGAACATTTGATGTTTCTATCTTAGAAGTTGGAGATGGAGTGTTTGAAGTTTTAGCTACAAATGGTGATAATAAGCTAGGTGGAGATGACTTTGACGAAATATTAATGAATTATATTGCAGATGATTTTAAAAAGAAAAATGCTATTGATTTAAGAACTGATAAAATGGCTCTTCAAAGATTAAAAGAAACTGCTGAAAATGCTAAAAAAGAATTATCTTCAAAGCAAACTACAAATATTAATTTGCCGTTTATTACAGCTAATCAAAGTGGACCAATACATTTGAATGTGGATATTAATAGAGCTACTTTTGAAAAATTAACATCTGCATTAGTTGATAGAACAACAGGCCCTACAAGAAAAGCGTTACAAGATTCGGGTTTAACTGCTTCTGGGATTGATGAAGTGATCTTAGTTGGAGGTTCTACTAGAATTCCTGCTGTACAAGATGCTGTTAAAAAAATTACTGGAAAAGATGCTCATAAAGGTATAAATCCTGATGAATGTGTAGCAATTGGTGCTGCTATTCAAGCTGGTGTATTAACTGGTGAAGTAAATGATGTTTTATTATTAGATGTTACACCACTTTCTTTAGGAATCGAAACTTTAGGTGGAGTATTTACTAAGTTAATTGATAGAAATACAACTATTCCAACTAAGAAAAGTCAAATTTTTTCAACTGCTCAAGACAATCAAAATGCAGTAGATATTCATGTTTTACAAGGTGAAAGACAAATGGCTACAGGAAATATTACTCTTGGAAGATTCCAATTAGATGGTATTCCGCCAGCAAAAAGAGGAATTCCTCAAATTGAAGTAACATTTGATATTGATTCAAATGGTATTGTAAACGTACATGCTAAAGATAAAGGAACTGGTAAAGAGCATCATATTACAATTACATCTTCTACTAATTTAAGTGAAGAGGAAATAGAAGCAAAAGTTAGAGAAGCTGAAGAGCATGCAGAAGAAGATAAAGCTCAAAAAGATTTAATTGAAGCACAAAATAATGCTGATTCATTAGTTTATCAAACTGAAAAAACAATAAATGATGAAAAAATTGAAATTACAGATGAAGAAAAAGTTACTATACAAGAAAAAATAGATAGAATTAAAGAAGTAAAAGATAAAGATGATGTCGAAGCAATTAATAAAGCAATTGAAGAATTAAATGAAGCTTTTGCTCCTATTGCACAGAAAATGTATCAGCAAGAAGCACAGCAACAACCACAAGATGGACCAACACAACAACCTCAAGAAGAAGATGATGTTGAAGATGCTGATTACGAAGTAGTAGATTAATTATAATAGGCACCTTAAAAGGTGCCTATATATTTATTTCTGGGAGTGTGATAGATTTTGAGTAAAAGAGATTATTACGATATATTAGGTGTAGGAAAAAGTGCTGATGAAGCGGAACTTAAAAAAGCGTATAGAAAAAAGGCTATGAAATATCATCCTGATAAAAATTCAGGGGATAAAGAATCAGAAGAAAAGTTTAAAGAAATTAATGAAGCATATGAAGTTTTAAGTGATCGTGAAAAAAGAAATATGTATGATCAATTTGGTCATGCCGGAGTAAATCAACAAGGCGGTGGCGGCTTTGGCGGTGGCGGCTTTGGCGGTGGCGGTTTTGAAGACATCATAAATGAAATGTTTGGTGGTGGCTTCGGAGGAAGTTCAAGAAGTTCAAGAAACAGACCGCAAAAAGGAAAAAGTGTACAAGTAAATATTACAATATCTTTTGAAGAAGCAGCTTTTGGAGTTGAAAAAGATATTGAATTTTATCGTACGGAAGAATGTTCTACTTGTGGGGGTTCGGGAGCTGAGCCTGGCACTTCTAAACATACTTGTGATAAATGTGGTGGTAGTGGCGAAATAAAATATAGACAAAGAAGTCTTTTTGGTGAATCTATTTCAGTAGCTGCATGTGATAAATGTAAAGGTACAGGAGAAATTTTTGATACAGCATGCCATACTTGTAAAGGTCATGGAAAAGTAAGAAAAAGTAAGAAAATTGAAGTGAATATTCCTGCTGGAATTTATCATGGAGCTAAGATGAATCTTAGAGGTGAAGGTAATTTAGGCTCTAAAGGTGGTCCTAGAGGAGATGTTTATGTTGTAGTAAGTGTGACGTCTCATGAAATTTTTAAAAGAGATGGTGATGATATATTCTGTGATATACCAATTACATTTACTCAAGCTGCACTTGGAAGTGATATTGTAGTTCCAACTTTAGATGGTAAAATTTCAATAACTGTTGATTCTGGAACGCAAAGTGGTAAACAATATAGACTTAAAAACAAAGGGTTTCCAGTTTTAAATGGTTATGGAAAAGGAAATCAGTATGTTAGAGTTGTAGTAGAAGTTCCGAAGAATCTTAATACAACTCAAAAAGAGCTATTAAGAGAATTTGAAAAAGAAACTATAAATACAAATGGATATAGTCAAAGAAGTAATTTTTTTGAAAAAGTAAAAAGATTATTTAATTAATGAAAAGAAAAAGATAATTAAATTTGATAATAAGATTAGAGATATTGATAGATAATATGAAAAAAACAATAATGGCGAATTAGATAATGGAGTATATAACAAATTTG
>JAYEHA010000154.1:0-3645 GCA_034659335.1 Bacillota bacterium | reverse complement strand
TGAATTAAATACATTTGCAGGTGAAATTGCTAGAGTTGCAGAAATCGAAGGAAGAATTGGTAGTGCAACATCAAATAAAGAAAATGAACTTAAAGCAAATATGGGGATAAATCCTACAGTGCAGTGGTCAAGAACTGGGAATATACAACTTAATACTGAGTTTAATGTTGTAGTTACTCAAATAGTAGATATTGGATTCTTTGAGTTTGGATCATTTCCAATTACTCTTAAAGCTAAAGCAACAGGAAGATCGGAGGTATATTATAAGTGATAAATAAGTTAAAAAATAAAGACGGTAATGCTGCTATTATGGCTTGTGTCATTGTATTATGCCTTTTACTCCTATTTACTGTAATCAGTGAATATCTAAGGCTTCAAATAATAGCAAAAGGTGTACGTGATGCTGTTCAGTCATCTGTTATATCAATTGCAATAGAAAACTATGATGATGTTTATAATGGACTCAGAGAGGGATATTCAGGAGGGTATGAGCTTGATAGTAATGATAACTGGAACAGTAAAGTTGATACGGGAGCAGTCTTATCAAATTTAAGTGGTTCATTAGGTTTAATAAGCGGAAAGAAGTATTCAGATGGATATCTTGAATATACAATATCTAATCTTGACGTAAATATCTTAAATACACCATTAGCACCAAGTGGAAATTCTAAAAAGTTTGAATCAGAAGTTTGGTTAACTCTTAAGGTGCCATTATCTTTTGGTTGGGATGAATTACCACCACTTAGAATTCGGATGAAAGTAAATGCAAGATATACGCCTAAATTTTAGTTAAATCTCTATGATTACTGGACATTAAAGTTCCAAGGTGATAATATATACGTATAGAACATGTAGAAACTATACGTATTATAAATTGGAGTTGATAATCATGGGAAAAGAAACTAAAAAAAGAATAAATGAGCCATCTTTATATATACTGCTTTCATTATTACAGAATCATTTAAGTGGATATGCCATAGTAAGAGAAGTCATGAAAATAACAAAAGGAAGATTAGAAATTAAGACAGGAATTATGTATCCAACTCTTAAGATACTTTTGAATCAAGGTTATATAAGCAGGGTTGAAGTTGAAAAAGTAGAAAGAAATAAGAAGATTTATAAATTAACTGAAAAAGGTAGAGAAGCAATAGATATTGAAATGAAAAGATTAGAAACTATAACGTCGGAAATAAAAGAGGTTATTACAGATTGCGGAGATAAGCATTAAATGTAATTTGTAACTAGTTAAGGAGGAAAAATAAATGAAAAAAATGACTATAAAAACACAAAGAAGAATATTAACATCAGCATTATTAGTGGTTTGTGTTATTCTTGTAGGAGTAATATATATAAGGATGAATGAAGATAAACCAAATACAGATATACTTATAAATGAAATTGAGACTAATGCTAATGAACCTGAAGTAGAAGCTATAGAAACACCTGAAGAATCTGTAATAGTAGAAGTGCCTGAAATTAATATAGATGAAACAAAAAAAGAAGATGTAAAAGTTACAGAGGAAGAGATTAAAGAACCGATACCAACTAAACCTAAAAAACCAGATAATACACCACCAGAACAAAAACCAGAAACAAGTGATAATGTAAAAGATATGACAAAAGAGCCGGAGTATGAGGAAGAGGAAGTTGTTTATGTGCTTGATGAATTAGAAGAAGCAGATCTAGCAACTGAGGAAGTAACGGATCCTAATCAAAATAGTGCTGATGAAGAAAGTAATTTGGTTCCTGATTCTGAGAATCCATTTTTGCAAGATAATATTCCTAATAATGGCGATGGCGGATTTCAAGATAGTTCGGATTATAGTGATCATGTTCCTGGAACTGGTGATAAATTTTGAAAAAAATTACAATTCAAAAATAATGTATAAGGCAGTTTCTTAATTGAAGCTGTCTTTTTTCTATGAAGGAGTGTGAAAAAATGAAAAATTTTAAAAGAATAATACCAATACTTATTATAGTTGTACTTCTATTAACTTCAGTATCAGTATTTGCAGATGATAATGCAGATAGTGGTTCGGGCGATACTACTAGTGCACTTAAAGATAAAGGCTTTTACCGAGGTTCAGAATATATGTATAAGATTTCCGTTTATGTAGGATTATCAGATAAAGCAAATAAAAATAGTGATTTACAGGCTGAATGGAAGATGGTTGGTAGTTGCCCGATATATGTAAAGCCAGAAAGTTTTACTTTGGCAACAAATGTAATGGGTGGTTCAAAAAATAAAGTATCATATTTAAGTGTCTTTTCTTCTCTAAAATCCATTTTAGACTTACCTGTAAGCATTTTAACTTCAATAGCTCTAATAACATCAGGAAGGTTATCACTATAATCATCAAGATCTACTCTTTTTGTTCTATATGGATCAACTGCTGTAATTCATTTCTTTTCTATATTAAGTTTTGCCAATTGCATTATTATTTTACTTAATGGAATCCTTTCCATTTTTTGCATTTCCCTAGTGCAATCATCAATAAAACTATCAATATCAAACTGAATATTGTAATAAGTTTTATACTTAATTTTATTCCATAATTCTTTAAACTCAGGACTTAATAAAACTTGTTTATTTACTTTAATTTCAACCCTATCATTTTTATTAAATACAGGAAGTTTTTTTATAACAGTCATTATTTGAGCTTCAACTTGAGGCTTAAGCTCTTCAAATTCTTCTGGTAACTCAAACTTTTCAGAAGCTAAATCTTCTTTAAGTTTTGATTCTACTTTTCATTTTGCATTTATGTATCCAGATTCTTTTAGATGATTAAAAATTTCTTCTGATTTTTTATATCAAAGCTCTTCTTTCTCATTTGTTTCAGGATTTGTTTTTATAACTTTTGCAAAGAATTGCGATTCAATAAATCAAAACCTTACTCAGGTTTCTTCCTCCATTTCTTTTTGAAGTTTTTCTGCAAATTCTTCATAACTTTCATTTGCAACAACTGTAAGAATATTTATATCTTCATCTTTTATTCTTTCTCAATTTTGATTTACTGGAAGCCTAAGTCATCTACCTATTTTTTGTCTTTTTGTAAAAGGGTCAACTGTTTCAACCAAAGTACAAATTTGAAATACATTTGGATTATCCCATCACTCTCTAAGTGCTGAATGAGAAAAGATAAATCTAAGTGGAGTATCAAAACTTAAAAGCTTTTCTTTTTCTTTCATTATAAGCTCATATGCACTTTCATCATCTGCATTTCATCTTTCTGTACTATCTTTTATTTTTCATTTTTTATCTTTTGCAAAATATCAATCATGAATTTTAGAAATATCAACTTGTAATAAATCTTTAAATTTATCAGAAGTTAAAAGATTATTATATTTTGGCTCTTTGATTATTTTTTCATATTCTTCTTCAAAAATATTTGCAAAAATTCATTCAGAAGTACTTCAATCATCATTGTAAATTCTATAATTATCTACTTTATCCAAGAAAAATAAAGAAATAACTTTGATTCATTTATCAAGCATTGTTATTTCTTTGTCTAGATGGCTATAAATAAGTCATCTTATTTGTGCTTTTTTGATTTCTAAATCATTTACTCATCACCAAGTATCTCAAAGTTTTAAAAATTTTCCATTTTCAAATTCAATTCATTCAGCTCAAGGTGTACAATCAAT
>JAYEHA010000153.1:0-3664 GCA_034659335.1 Bacillota bacterium | reverse complement strand
TAATAGATATGCAAGTTGCTTTCTTTCATATTTATCAATATCTAAATTTCCAAGATGCATAAGTGTGCGTTGCCTTGGTTTTCCTTCTTCATTTCGATATGATTCTACTAAAGTATATTTTGTATAAGCTTTGAAAATGCAACAGTTTTATTGACTTTCTTAATAATTAGGTCTTACATTGAAGATTTACATTTTTTATCAAGTGATTGCAACGTTTGTTTTCAAAAATACGTTAAAAACACCTATTTTCTAATTTTTTACAGGGCACTTGGGTTAAATCTATCTCAAAAAACACAAAAAAAAGTAGGCATACTTTTTTTGTATACTCTATAGTTTATTTTATTCCATTTTTTCTTAACTTAATGAGATTGCTTAAAAAAAGCCTATTTTTTTTTGAAATAGGCTTTTATTATTATTATTATTTACAAGAATTTGTACTTTTAAATACATTTTTAATTTTATGAGAAACGATTTCTCTTACTGCTTCTCTTCCTGGTCCTAAATATTTTCTAGGGTCAAAGTTTGAAGGGTTTTCAACGAAGGCTTTTCTTATTCCACCTGTTAAGGCAATTCTCAAATCTGTATCAACATTAATTTTACAAACATTGTAGTTAGTACATGCTTTGCTTAACATATCATCTGGAACACCACTAGTATTTTTTAAGTTTCCGCCAAATTCGTTACATACTGCAACTGATTCGGGATATACTGAAGAAGAACCATGTAATACTAATGGGAATCCTTCTGGTAATAAATCCATAATTTCTTGTAATCTATCATAAGCTAATTTTGGCTCTCCTGAAAATTTATTAGCACCGTGTGAAGTCCCAATAGCAACTGCTAATGAATCAATACCAGTTTTTTCAACAAATTCTTTAGCTTCTAAAGCATTAGTATATGTTGCATCTTCAGCACTTACGTTAACTTCGTCTTCAACACCTGCTAATTTTCCTAATTCAGCTTCAACAACAACACCTTTTGGATGAGCATAATCTACTACTTCTTTTGTTATTCTAATATTCTCTTCTAAAGCATGACTTGAAGCATCAATCATTACTGAAGTGAATCCTAAATCAATACATTGTTTACAAATTTCAAAATCAGCACCATGATCTAAATGAAGGGCAATATCAATTGTACAATCTTCAACTGCAGCATCAATCATTTTTTTTATATAAACAGGTCTTGCATATTTTATTGCGCCTGCAGAACATTCTACGATTACAGCAGATTTATTTTCTTCTGCAGCATCTACAATGCCTTGTAGAACTTCCATGTTATTAATGTTAAATGCACCAATTGCATATCCGTTTTCATTTGCTTTTTTAAACATTTCTTTAGTCGTTACTAAACTCATAATTTCCTCCTAATTTTTATCCATAAATTCTTTTTTTAATGTAATCTTTGGGGATATGATTACATTTGCAATTATATTATATATTATTAAAAATATAATTCAATTAAAATTTTTTAAATTAATTTTTACCAGCGATAATATAAATCATTTCATCTAAAGATTGTGAAGCATTCAATTTAAATGTGCCTGATTGTAACTTTGCACCTAGAGAGAGGTCTTCAACTCTTGTTACAAAAGGAAGCGTATCATCAATTAAATTATTTTCTTTTAATAATTTTGCAATCCCATATCCAGTAGTTCCGCTTTTAATTGTTATTGTTACATCTTTGTTTAAAGTGTTATCTTCTTCTACTGACGATTCAATATCTGTTTCAGTTACTACAATTATTTCTTCTGGTGCTTCAATGTCTTTATCATTTGTCTCTGGTTTTATTGTTATATCGTTAAGTTCAATATCATTATTAGCTTCTGAAATATCAATTATAGCTTCATTTTCAGTAGCTTGTTTATTAAAAATTTGAACTAAATTTATAGATAAAGAATCAGTGATTTTAAGAGAAATAACTGAAATCATAACAACAATAATAATAAGTACCAAAGCAAAGTCGGTTAAATCATAAAATAAATCTTTAATTTTTTCTAACATAATTTACCTCCAATAATATCTTATACTAGATTATCACAAAATATTAATAAAAACAATTGAATAACTTTTAAATTATAATAAAATTATGGTAAAATTAATATAAGAAATGAGGATGGACTATGGGAAAATTTATTAAACTTACTAAAATACATACAAAAATGTATTATGAATATATTGAAAAACACTTTTATGATAATTTATATTTGGCATTAGATTTTAGTAGAGATTTTAATGAGAGTAAATATACTAAAAAAGCTGGAGATTTTTATGGATATATTAAGGGTGATAAGCTATTAGGTGTATTTGTATTTTCTAATAATAATATTCTTCATTTATCATTTATTGATAGAGACGTTTTAAAAAAAGTCGATTTACTTAGAGCTATTAAGTATTATAAACCCAAGATAATTAAAGGTAAAAAAGAAAATTTAGATGATGTAATTAATTTAGTTGAAAAGAGTATTACTCAAATTAAAGTAAATGATTATTATATTATGAAATATAATAATCATGAGTGTGATAATCATTCAAGTGATTTTATTAATAGTGAACTTATAAATAGTTCGTTTGAATTTTTAGTTAATGTTGAGAAAGAATTTGATAGAAATCCCAAATTATTAAATGATATTAAATTAAAAATTCTTACTAAATATGAATCTAATGAATATTTTGCATATACTAGAGAGGGGAGAATAATTGCTCAAGGTATGTTAGAAAATGAAGGTAATAAGCATATTATTATTGGAGGAATATATATTGATAAGAATTTTAGAAAAAAAGGATATGGGCAACAGATTGTTGAAATATTGGTTAGTGAAGTGATTAGAAAAAATAAGATGCCAATATTGTTGGTAAAGAAGGATAATCAAAAAGCAATTAATCTTTATAATAAAATCGGATTTATTGAAATGTCGGATTTTAGAATTATAGAATTGATAATAGCATAGATTGGAGTAATTATGGAAAATTTAAAACCGATAATTCGAAGATTAATTTCAAGATATGATTATGGTGGAGTATTTGAGATACTTGAAGAAAATAATCTTAGAGATACTGATTTATCTGTACTAGCAGATGCTACAAGATATGCAGTTAATTTTGACTTTAGAACTTCGTATAGAATTTTATATGATGTATCTCCTGAATTAAGAGAATATTATTTAGTTAAGGATTTAAGAAATAATTTGCAGGAATTAATTGATGGTAAACCTAACGAACTTTTTTCAGAGTTGATTGACAATATAAAGTTTCAAATAAAGAATGAGGAGTATATAGATTTTTTAGGAAGAGTATATAGATTTAGAGAAGCTATTTTCAAATATATTTTTACAAGGCGAACAATTAATAGGAAGTCTTTTTCGCTTCATACTTCTGCCATGGAAAAAAGAAAAATTTTAAAAATTTTAAGAAAGAAATATCGAATTAATAATGGCAATTTAGTGTACGCTATAGTAGTTTATATTAAAAAGTATTGCAAGGAAGAGTATAAAATAAATCAAGTGAGTAGAATGTTGACAAATGAAAAACTAAATAATCTTATTGAATTAAGAAATTCGTCTATTGTTGGACATGGGTTTTTAGGTGTAAGTATTGATGATATTTATAAAGTATATGGTAATCCAGATAATGTAATAAAGGATTTTAATAAGTGTTTAGAGATG
>JAYEHA010000152.1:0-3665 GCA_034659335.1 Bacillota bacterium | reverse complement strand
GTGAATTGATGGGTAATGAAAATGAATTCCTATTAGAAATGAAAGGAATAACAAAAACATTTCCTGGTGTAAAAGCTTTAGATAAAGTTGATATTAATGTAAAAAAAGGTTCAGTTCACGCATTAATGGGTGAAAATGGAGCAGGAAAATCGACTTTAATGAAATGTTTGTTTGGGATATATTCTCGCGATGAAGGTAAAATAATACTTGATGGGAAAGAAATAGAATTTTCTTCAGCAAGTGATGCATTAAATAGTGGCGTTTCGATGGTTCACCAAGAATTGAATCAAGTTTTAACAACAAGAGTAATGGATAATATATGGTTAGGAAGATTTCCTAAAAAAGGGTTATTTGTTGATGAAGAGAAAATGTATAATGACACATTAGAAATTTTTAAGAGTTTAGATATTAAAATTGATCCACGTGGAAATTTAGATAAATTGCAAGTTTCAGAAAAACAAATGGTAGAAATTGCAAAAGCAGTATCATATGAATCTAAAATATTAGTAATGGATGAACCTACTTCATCGCTTACTGAAAAGGAAGTTAATCATTTATTTAGAATTATTAGAAATTTAAGAGAGAAAGGTGTAGGAATACTTTATATCTCACATAAAATGGAAGAATTAGATCAAATTGCTGATGAAGTAACTATTTTGCGTGATGGACAGCGTATAGCTACTAAGGATATTGACAATATTACAGTTGATGAAATAATAAAGTTAATGGTTGGTAGAGATCTTACAAATAGATTTCCTAAAAAATCAAATGTTCTTGGGGACACAATACTAAAAGTTGAAAACTTAACTGCAAAATATCAGCCGTCTATTAAGGATATTTCATTTGAATTAAAAAAAGGTGAAATATTAGGTGTAGCTGGTTTGGTTGGATCAAAGCGTACTGATGTATTAGAGACAATTTTTGGTGCAAGACTTAAAGAATCAGGAAAACTTATTTTAGATGGAAAAGAAATTAAAAATTTAGATCCACATAATGCAAATAAAAATGGTTTCGCTATGATAACTGAAGAAAGAAGAGAAACAGGTATTTTTGGTGATTTGGGAGTTAATTTTAATACTGTAATAGCGAATATTAAAGAATATAAAAAAAAGAATAAACTTTTAGATGAGAAGAAAATGGACAAAGATATTGATTGGGTAATAGATTCAATGAGTGTAAAAACTCCAAATAAAAAGACTAATATTGGTTCGCTTTCTGGTGGTAATCAGCAAAAAATAATTGTAGGAAGATGGCTTCTTACAGATCCAGAGGTTTTGTTAATGGATGAACCTACTAGAGGAATTGATGTAGGAGCAAAATACGAAATATACCAGTTAATGATTGAATTAACTAATAATGATAAAGGTGTAATTATGGTTTCATCTGAGATGCCAGAGTTATTAGGTATTACTGATAGAATAATGGTTATGAGTAATGGGAGATTAGCGGGGATTGTTGATACAGAAACAACATCCCAAGAAGATATTCTACGATTAACTAATAAACATCTATAATATGGAGGATATATATGTCAGAATTAATAGAAAAAATAAAAAGTAAGGAAACCGCGAATATAAAGAAATTTGTGCTTAATAATGTGATATTTTTTGTATT
Organism: Bacillota bacterium; assembly: GCA_034659335.1. Classification (GTDB taxonomy): domain Bacteria; phylum Bacillota; class Clostridia; order Peptostreptococcales; family Acidaminobacteraceae; genus HSG29. The sequence goes on along the minus strand of JAYEHA010000152.1, from coordinate 2,051 downwards.
ATTAGGTCTATTAACTGTAATTATTATTATTGAGCCATCATTTATATCATTTAGAAATTTTAAAAATATTTTTGCGCAATCATCTACTAGAATTATTATGGCGTTAGGTGTTGGTGGTATCATTGTAGCAAAGGGTACAGATTTATCATTAGGTAGACAAATTGGATTAGCTGCTGTTATATCAGCTTCATTATTACAAGCGCCTGATTATGCTTATAGAATGTATCCAGATTTAGTTCAACTACCTTTATTTGTTCCTATTTTAGTAGTTATGGGAGTTACAGGTTTATTTAGTTTAGTAAATGGTTTTGTAATTGCGAAATTTAAAGTTGATCCGTTTATTCAAACATTAGGAATGATGATAATTGTATATGGTGTTAATTCACTTTATTACGATAGACCGCCTTATGGAGCGCAGCCTATAGGTGGATTAGATGAAAGATTTGCAAATTTTGCACAAGGATATTTTGAAATCGGAAATTTTCAGTTTCCATATTTAATATTCTACGCGGCGATAGTCATAGTAATCATTTGGGTTATATGGAATAAAACTGTATTTGGTAAAAATATTTTTGCAATAGGTGGGAATTCTGAAGCAGCTTTTGTATCAGGTGTAAATGTTACTAAAAATTTATTGATGATATATACACTTGCTGGATTACTTTACGGATTAGGTGGTTCTTTAGAGGCAGCACGTATTGGAACTGCAACTAATAATACAGGATTGATGTATGAGTTAGATGCTATTTCAGCATGTATTGTTGGTGGATTATCCTTTGATGGAGGTATTGGTACAGTGCCAGGTGTTGTAGGTGGAGTATTGATATTTCAAGTAATAGCATATGGATTATCATTTATTGGAGTAAGTCCATATATGCAATATATTATTAAAGGTTTAATTATAATTGTAGCAGTTGCTATTGATAGTAGAGAGCATGCTAAGAAAAAATAATTTTAATTTTAGGAGATAAATATGAAAATAAGAGGAATAGCTTACTATCCAGAACATTGGGAACAATCACATTGAGAAGAGGATTTAAAAAGAATTAAAGCAATGGGTGTTAATACAATACGTATTGGTGAATTTATATGGAGTTCAATTGAACCTGAAGAGGGTAAATTTGATTTTTTATTATTGGATTTATTAATAGAAACTATATCTGATTTTGGTTTTAAAATTCTTTTAGGAACTCCTACAGCGACTTTCCCTTCATGGGTAGTAAGAAAATACTCTGATATTTTAGCTGTTGACAGCAAGGGAAATCAAAGAAAATATGGAACAAGAAGACAATATTGTTATAATTCAAAAACATATAGGAAACTTGCAAAAAAAATTACAGAAAAAATAGTTTCAAGATATAAGGACAAGGAAGAAATTATTGCTATTCAGTTAGATAATGAATTAGGACATGAAGGTAGTGATTTTTGTCAATGTTCAAATTGTAAAAAGGGATTTCAGGAATATTTAAATAATAAATATAATTCAATTGAAAAATTAAATAAAGTTTGTGGAAATATTTTTTGGGGTCAAGCATTTGGTACTTTTGAAGAAATACCAATTCCATTTGGAGATTTATTAAATCACAATCCAACTTTAAGACTTGAATACGCTAGATTTATGTCTAAATCATTAGTTAGCTTTGCAGATGAATTAATTGGTGTTATTAAAACAAATAAAGGATCAAGTCAAAAAATAATAACAAATTTACCAGGAGGATTGTTTAATAAATGGTTTAATCCTAATGAACTTTGTAAATCAGTAGATTTCGTATCTTTTGATAATTATCCAATTTGGGGTGGAGAAACTAATAATGCTGATGATGCTAAAGTAGCAATGGAATTAGATATGATTCGTGGTTTAAAGAATAAAAAATTCTGGGTTGTTGAACAATTAATTGGAGCTCAAGGGCATGATTATGTAGGTTGGTTACCTAGACCTAATCAGGCTAAACTTTGGGCTATGCAAGCACATTTAAGAGGGGCAGAGAGCATTTTTTTCTTTAGATATAAAGGGTTAAATAAAGGAGAAGAACAATTTTGTCAAGGAATAT
>JAYEHA010000151.1:0-3674 GCA_034659335.1 Bacillota bacterium | reverse complement strand
GATCCAGACATGATTAAATGGCATAAAGAACATAAAGTATTATCTAAATTAAATAATTATTCATTTGATAATAAAAAAGTGAATGTGTTAAATCAAGATGCTATTTCATTTATGAGAGATACAAAAGAAAAATATGATATTGTAATAATAGATTTAGTTGACCCAACTGATATCCAAATAGGAAGATTATATTCAACTTTAATGTATCAAGGTGTAAAATCAGTATTGAAACCTAATGGTCTATTTACTACTCAGTCAACATCTTCTTATTATACTCAAAAAACATTTTTATCAATTAAAAAAACAATTGAATCTGTTGGCTTTAATACTCTAAGTACACAAATAAATGTTCCTTCATTTGGACAATGGGGTTTTAATATTGGTTCATTGATATATTCTGAAAAAGAATTAAAAAATAAATTAAGACAAGATATAAATCAAAATTATAAAAAACAATTAAAATATGTAAATGAAGATATATTACATTCAATTACTGCTTTTGATAAAAATTATTATAAGAATTATGATGATATAGAAATATCAACACAGTTTAATTTAAAATCTTCATATTACTATAATGAACAAAATAAAAGATATTAAATATCATGACACAAAATGAAATAAATGAAATAGTTAATTCTGATATTATTGATTATGATGTATCTCTTTCTTTATTTAAGGAAAAAGATGTAAGATATACATATAAATTGAAGAATTTATTATATGATTTAGAATATTATATTCAACGAAATAGAGTAGAATCAATATTACAAAACACTTCTGAAATTAAAGAGATTTGTGAAAAAATTGAGAATGTTGTAAGAGTTGAAAAAATTGGAATAGATTATGATAATGATTCTAAAAGTATAGAATGTAATGTGATAAATGTTTTAGATTTTATTTATTTGCCGTTTGATTATTTATTAGATGATGATAATTCATATATTGAGAGATTTTCTAGTCGGAGATTTGAAACATTAAAAAATGCTAATGCATTAGGTGATCATAATAATTTTTGGTCTCAACATGAGACAATTGATGGTAATATTTATGGTTCATTGCCAATGGAATTATTAAACTCAAGAAAGATTGCTTTACTTGAAAGTTTTGGCTGGAAAAAAGTTTGTGTTGAGATTATTGATTTTAGTAAAAATAATTTTAGTAAAGATGAAATCAAGAAATATTGCCGAAAGAATTTGTATCGGTATATTATTTTAAAAGAAAATAAAACATCGGAAATTCTTGTTTTGAATTATGATTTAAATGTAGATGGTGTATATAAATGATACTAAATAACGAGTCGGGTAGTTTAAAAATTAAGATTACAAGAGAAAATGAAAATAATAATATTTTAGATTTTTTAATAAAAGATTATAACTTTTCCCAAAGATTACTGAGAAGGTTAAAGAAAAGTAATTCGATATTTTTAAATGGTAAATCTGCATCAGTAAGAGAAACTATATTTTGTGACGATATTTTAGAAATATTATTTGAGGATGAAAAATTAAACTATGAACCTGAAAAAATGAATTTGAAAATTTTATATGAAGATGGTGATATTTTAATTGTTGATAAAGAGCCTTTTATGGTGGTTCATCCTACAAAAACACATTTGAATAATACTTTAGCAAATGGGATTGCTGATTATTTTATTAAAAATAATATTAAAAAGAGAATTAGATTTGTAAATAGACTTGATATGAATACTTCGGGTATAATTATTATTGCAAAAAATTCTTATGCACATCAGTATATTCAAAACCAGATGCAAGAAAAAACTATAAAGAAAAAGTATATTGCTATATTAACTAATTCATTTCCATATGATGAGGGTATAATAGAACTTCCAATTGGTAAATTAGAATCAGGAGATATTAAACGTAAAGTTTTTGATGGTGGAAAAGATTCTATAACTATATTTAAAACTTTGGAATCTTTTAAAAAAAATGGAGCGGTTGTAGAGATTGATTTAAAAACTGGGAGAACGCATCAAATTAGAGTTCATTTTTCGCATTATAATAATTCTCTCCTTGGTGATGATTTGTATGGTGTTAAATCTTCATTAATTGATAGACAAGCTCTTCATAGTTTTTATTTAAGAATTAAAGTTCCTAGGGAAAAAGATTTTATTGAAATTAATTCTGATTTGCCTGATGATATGAAAAAAGTTATTACTAAGTTGAGAGATGATAATTATGGAATATAATGAAATTGTTTTAGATGATACTAAGGGGGAATATTTATATATTCAGCTTTATAATGTTTTAAAACAGAGAATAATTGACAATGATATTAAGTCTAATTCTAAGTTGCCAGCAATTCGTAAATTTTCAAATTTAATAAATGTAAATAAAATTACTATAGTGAAAGCGTATAAAATGTTAGAAGAAGAAAATTATGTATATAAAAAAGTTGGTAGTGGAACTTATGTATATGATTTAAATATAAATGAAAATTATATTGATAATACATATATTGATTATTCAAATAATATGATAAATTTAGGGAGTGGAACGCCATCAGAAGAATTATTTCCCATTGAAGATTTTAAAGACTCTATTAATTATGTTCTTGATAAATATAAAGGTAAGGCTTTTGGTTATCAAGATTCAAAGGGAGATGAAAGTTTAAGAAGTATAATATTCAACTTATTTTTAATAGATAAAATAGAGGTAACAAAAGAACAAATACAAATTATTTCAGGTGCGCAACAGGGAATTGATATTGTATCAAAAGCACTTTTAAATGCAAGAGATTTTGTTATGATTGAATCACCTACGTATACTGGAGCTATTGCAATTTTTAAGTCTAGGGGATGTCAATTTACTACTATTGATATTAATTATAATGGTATAAATTTTAAAGAACTTGAAGAAAAATTAAAAAAATATAGGCCAAAAGTTTTTTTTACGATGTCAAATCTTCAAAATCCAACTGGTTATACATATACAAAAGAAGAAAAAATTAAAATTTTAGAATTATCAAAAAAATATCAATTTTATATAGTTGAAGATGATTATGCATCGGAATTAAATTTTTCTAATATGAAAATTGAGACGCTTAAAGAATTAGATATAGAAAAACGAGTTATATATATTAAAAGTTTTTCAAAAATATTTCTTCCTGGGTTGAGGTTGGGTTATTTAATAGCTCCTGAAGGTCTTGAAAAAAAGATTTCATCTGCTAAACATTCAACGGATATATATACTTCAGGATTGATTCAGAAATCATTTGAAGTTTTTTTGAAAAATGGTAAGTGGAATAATCAATTTGATAATGTTTATAATATGTTTAAGGATAAATTTAATATTGCTATAGATGTTTTTGAAAAAAATTTATCTAAAGAAATTACTTTTAATAAACCACTTGGTGGAGTTAATTTTTGGCTAGAGTTTGATCAATCTATTGACGCTTCAGAAGTTTACGAATATTTACTAATTGAAAATATTATTGTTGCGCCAGGAAATATGTTTTTTTTAAATAATAAAAAATCAAATTGTATTAGAATATCAATTACTTCTATAGAAAAGGATAAATTGCAAAGAAGTTTAACAGTTTTTTGTGAAAAGATAAATGCTTTTCTAAATTCGAAAAATAAATCTAAAAGAATTAATGTTTTATGATTATTTAGAGTGTTTAATTGTTTGCTTATGGAGTGTGCTAAATGAAAAAAA
>JAYEHA010000150.1:0-3679 GCA_034659335.1 Bacillota bacterium | reverse complement strand
GAATTTGTTATGAATGGTGAAGAAACAAGTATGATTGAGCAAAAGATTACTTTGGATAAAAATAATATATTTATATATGAATCAAAGATTGAAGAAAATGAATTTAAAAAAATTGATGGTGATATGATTTTAATTGTTACCCGTCTAAGAGGTTCGTGGCATAAAATATATTTTAATGATATTTTAATTGGAACTATTGGTGATTTAAAAGATGGTAGAATGAATATTTGGAATCAAGCTTATAAATTTACTATTGATAAAAACTTAATTAATAATAATAATAATAATATACTTAAATTTGTTACTTATTCAGATTATAAAATTGGTTATTCGACAATTCCAATAATGATATCAAATCTTTATACTGGTAATTTAATTTTTTATAAATTAGTATCATTATATTCTAATCTTTATAAAAATATAATGATAATAATTATTGTAGTTGCCTTATTAGAAATCATTCTATTTTCACTTTCTAAATCAAAAAAAAATGAAATATATATTTTTCCAATAATAGTTTTACTTGGATCTTTCTATATTTTAGATTATATAGTCATTGAGCATAGTATGATCTCAAGTTTAATGATGAAGAAAATTACATTAGTATCTTTATATTTTGTATTAAATATTACTTCAATAGCGTTTTATAAATTGTATAAAAGAAAAATAATTCTTGTAGTATCAGCTTTAGTTATAATAACAACTGTAATTGGGGTTATTGTTTCTAATAACATGATCACATGGAGTAGTTTTTATTCTAAAATTAATTTATTATTGATATTGTCCATTTTCACTTGGATTTATACTACTTTTTTAGAATATCTTAAAACAAAAGAGACTAAAGTTTTAATGTTATTTTTTGCTTCTCTTTTTCTTGTTATTCCAAGTGTAGCAGATACGTTAACAATTATTTTTAATGTTAAAAATCAAAGAATTAGTATTTTTGGTATTCTGTTTTTTTCTATAGCATTATTATTATTAGCAATGGAGCAATTTATATATGATCAGAAGCATATGTACTTTATTTATAAACATTCTGAAATTGAAAGAGAAAGATTAAAAAATGCATTAATTACTGATGAATTAACCGGACTTTGTAATCACAAAAGTTTTTATAATAGATTTGATATAATCTCAAAAGAAAATAATAAAAAATTTGATATTATATATTTTAATGTTGATAAATTTAGAAGTGTTAATGATTTATTTGGTTATGAAATAGGGGATAAATTATTAATAAAATTAGCTAATATAATTTTAAAAAATATTACTGATAGTAATTTGTTATTTAGATACAGCGGAGATGTTTTTGTTGCTATTAACGATAATAAAAATCGCATTGATAAATTTGAAATAGCAGAAAAAATCAGACAAGAAGTATTAAATGATAAAGAGTTACAAAATATTTCTAATTATTTGCCTCAAACTATTTCTATTGGTATTTCATCGTATCCTAAGGATTCCATTAATCCAAGAGTTCTTATTAATAAAGCAGAAAAAGCATGTCGTTTTGCAAAAGAATTAGGAAGAAATAAAACAATTATTTACACAGAGGATATTTTAGAAAATGTTGCTTTGAGTAATAAGAATGATATTAGAAACCAAATGTTTATAGATTTCACATATGCTTTAGCGGGGGCAATTGATATGAAGGATGAATATACAGGAAAACATTCTGAGCAAGTTTCACGATATTCAATGATGATTGCTGAAAAGTTAGATTTAGATTCTGATTTAAAGTATGCTTTAAGGTTAGGTGGATTGTTACATGATGTAGGGAAATTATCAATTCCTGATTCAATTATACAAAAAAATGGTAAACTGACTATTGAAGAGTATAATGTTATTAAAAAACATCCATTAATTGGTTATGATATAGTAAAAGAATTAGTAGATGATAATAATATAATGTCGTGTATAAGATGGCATCATGAAAGATGTGATGGTAAAGGTTATCCTGATGGTTTAAAAGGAAAAAATATACCTTTGGTTTCAAGGATAATTTGTGTTGCAGATGCATATCATGCTATGACATCTACGAGATCATATAGGAAAGAATTTACAAAAGAAGTAGCTATAAATGAGTTGATTAATAATGTGGGGACGCAATTTGATAAAGAGATTGTTGATGTATTTGTTAAACTTATTAAGTAAATAGAAAACGGTTTTATATAAATTTCCTTGTTAGGAATACCTTAATTATGATATGATACAAGTATATTAAGTATCTGTAACAGCAAAGGAGGAAATATGAAAAATATTTTATTTGTATCAGCAGAAGTAGCACCATATGTGAAAACAGGTGGATTGGCTGACGTTGTAGGTGCTTTGCCTCAAGAATTATTGAAGTTTGATAATGAAGTAGATGTAATATTACCAAAATATTCTTTAATTAGCCAAGAAAACAGTGAGGGAATGTTGTTTATAACAGATTTTGAAGTTAAAGTTGGTTGGAGAAATTCATTTGCCGGATTGTGGAAAAAAACAGTAGGGAAAGTGAATTATTACTTTATTGAAAATGAGTATTATTTTAATAGAGGGATAATATATGGAAATTTTGATGATGGAGAAAAATTTTCGTATTTCAATAAAGCTGTACTTGAAAGCTTAAAGTATATTGATAAAGACTATGATATTCTTCATTTAAACGATTGGCATACTGGAATGATAAGTTTATTATTAAAAGATCAATATTCTAAAGATGAAAAATATAAAAATATTAAGACGGTTTTTACAATACACAATTTAAAATATCAAGGTATTTATAATCCAGTGGTACTTGATGAAATTTTAGGAATTGATATGGAGTATTTTTATAACGGTTCAATAGAATTTTTTGGGAATATTAATTTTATGAAAGCAGGAATTACTTTTTCTGATATAGTTACAACTGTGAGTAAAACATATGCTGATGAAATAAAAGATGAATATTATGGTGAAGGTTTACATGGCTTATTTGCATCAGCTGAAAATAAATTAATAGGTATAGTTAATGGAATAGATACTAGTTATTATAATCCAAAAACAGATGAGGATATTTCTTATAATTATGATTTAAGAGGTTATAAGAAAAAAAGAAAGAATAAAGCGGTATTACAAGAAAAATTAGGCTTAGAAATAGATAAAGATATTCCAATGATTGGTATAGTTACACGATTAGTTGAAGCTAAAGGTATAGATTTAATTATTCATATACTAAAAGAAATTTTAGATTTAAATGTTCAAGTAGTCCTTTTGGGAACCGGCAATGATAAATATGAAAATGATATAAAATGGTTTAATCACAATTATGAAAATTTTTCAGGAAATATTTATTTTAATTCTGAAATGGCTAAGAGTATTTATGCTTCAACAGATATTTTCTTAATGCCATCAAGATATGAACCTTGTGGTTTAGGACAGTTAATTGCACAAAGATATGGTAACGCACCGATTGTTAGAAAAACTGGTGGATTAGCAGATACAGTTAAAAATTATAATTCAGTAACAAAAGAAGGTAATGGATTTGTTTTTGAAGATTATAATGCTCATAGTTTATTATTTACTATAAAAGAAGCTATTGAGTTATATAATGATGATGAACAATGGCAACATTTATTTAAAAATTGTATGAGTTCAGATAATAGTTGGGCTAAATCAGCAAGTAATTATAATGAGATATATAATAAATTGATTAATA
>JAYEHA010000149.1:0-3702 GCA_034659335.1 Bacillota bacterium | reverse complement strand
GATTGATATACTTCATAAATAATCCTATTCCTAGTCTTTAAAATCTCTTCTTTACTATTTTTATTAGCATCTAAAATTGCTTTTTCCTTTGTTACTTCTGCCTTTAAAATAAATTTTTCTACAAAAATTTCACTTTTCTCTTTAGCCTCTTTTTCAATAATTAAAGTTTCAACTGCTTTTTTATCATCAAAATCTTTTTTTATTTGAGTAAAATCTTTTTTTATCTTATCTAAGACAATTTTTCTAAATAATTCAACTTTATTTTCAACAGTAATCAATTTACCACCTTCTTTAATTATAATTTCACTCCAATTGAGCTCTGTATATGATCAGATATTGAACTTTCCTTTACTTTCTCATTAAATCCTGGTATTTCAATTATAAGCGTTTCTTTCGTTTTTAATTTGCGTTCCAATAATTCATCATAATTTTTAAAAAATATTTTTTGTGTTATCATAATAATACCAATATTCTCATCTGAAATTAATTCATCAATTAATTTCATAACATTTTCATCATTCTTTATTACTCTTCCATCAACGCCAGCAAGTCTGAGTCCAATAACAGTTTCTTTATTATCTGCTACTATAACTGATCTCATATTTTACCTATAACCTTCCAAGAATTAATATTGAAATAATCAATCCATATATTGCAATACCTTCTGCAAGCCCTACATATATTAATGTTTTACCTAAGATATCAGGATCTTCACTAATAGCGCCTAATGCAGATGAACCTACAGCTCCTACAGCATTGCCTGCTCCAATTGTAGCAAGTCCTGTTGATAATGCTACAGCCAACAATCCTAATCCATTAACTTCAGTTGCACCAGTTTCAGTTGCTGCATACACCATATCAGGCACTACAATCATTATCCCAATTAACATAACCGGAACAAAAATAGCCAAATTATAACGAATAGCTTTTTTTAATTTAATCTTATCACCTTTAACATTATTCAATTCATAATAAATACCCGTTAATATTGTACCAATAACAATTAATATTGCTGTTACTAAAATTACTTTCATTTCATTCCTCCTATTTTAGCCCTGTTGGCTTAAATTTATATCCATCTCCTATATAATATTTACTGAAAATCTCATAATACATTAACCTTAACCCTTGAATAAATACTATTAATCCTTCTAAAACTATAATAATAATGTTTCCTACAAAAAACATTGATATATCCCCAAATGTTGAACCTATTAAACTAGCCATTGTATGAAAAGCAATAAATAAACCGACATGATTTAATGCAAATGCTCCTACTCTAATAAAACTAACCGTATTTGATAACATACTTAAAAATGTTTCTAATAAATCAAATCCACTTTCTACATAATAATCTCCTACAGATTCTGAATATAAATAATCTTTTTTCATAATTTTATTAGCAATTGGCTCTCTAATAACTAATAAAATCACAGCAATCACTGAAATTCCAATAAATATTGAAATATTTATTTCTAAACTATCAACAAACTTTGTAACTACTATTATTAATATTGAAGTATAAAGAATTAATCCTGTAACACCATTTCTTCCAAATAACCCTTCTTTTATATCTCCAATTTTTAATTTATTATATATTGAATAGCCAAAACTGATATATAATAATATAATTCCAAGTATAATTGCCGAAAGTAACATAGTATTAATATTTTCAATTGGCCTAATAAAAATATTTAATGGTATAATTTTACTAATCACTTCTTCATATCCAAATAAAGAATCATAAAAGAAACCAAAAATCATAGAACTTATTCCAACCCTAGATACTAGTGCACCATTCATTTCTTGACCTTTCCTTTTACCTAAAAAAAGTCCAGCTAATAAAAATATAAAACCTTGCCCTAAATCACCAAACATTGCCCCAAATAATATCATATATGTTATAGAAAAAAACATAGTTGGATCAACCTCATAATAATTTGGTACCCCATACATATTAACTAAAGTTTCAAATGGTTTAGCAAGCCAATTATTTTTGAGCTTCGTTGGTGGTTTTAAACCTATAGTAGGGGTTACTACTTCAATAATAACATTTCTTCCATCTTTTTCAATAATTTTTTCAATACTCTCCACTCTCGATTCAGGTATCCAACCCGACAAATAAAAAAAGTGTTCAGTCGAAGCAATTAAACTACTAACTTCAATTATTTTCTTTTGCATTTCCATTACTGAATAACATTCATACACATCTTGATAGTAAATATCCTTCATTTTATTAATTCTTTCATAAACATTTTTCAATTCATTTTTCAACTTTTTTATTTTCAATTCAATATTATTGAGCATCTCTTTTGGTTTCCCTAAGAAAGATTTATCAACTTTAATTTCTTCAAAATACACAGATCTAAGTATTCTTTCAGTTTCTTTTTTTAAACTTTTTGGTGACACTACTAAATATAAATCATCTGTATGCATTGATTCCAAATGCATTACTATAGCAGTAACATTTTCATAATTCATGTTAAGACGCTTTCGATTTTTCATAGTCATCTTACCAAATTTAATATCAAATTTACTCATCTCATAAGCATTTTTAAAATCAAAATCAATATTCTCTAAACCGCCTACTAACAACATCTTTTCTAATCTAGTTAATTCACTATTTATCTCTAATATCTTTTTATTATCTTCTTGAAACAAATCATATACTGTATTAACTTTATCAATTACCTCTTGAAGATTGTAATTTGATCTTAAAACATCAAGGTTCAATTCAAATTCTCCATCAATATTTTCAATAATTTTATCTAACTTCATACTTAAATCCGATATATCAATATCGCTCTCATAAATTCCTATTTGAGACATATCAACAATTTCATCAATATTATCTTTTGCCATTTCTAATGTAAATTTACTCTCATCAATTTGTTTATATGCATTAATTAATTGAATATCATTAGATAATATTATTTCATGCATAATATCATTATAGTCATCTAATTGAGCAACTAAATTCATTATTTTCATTTTTTCTACAGCCACAAACTCTACCTCCCTTCCAAATCTCTAACAAGCATCTTTTTTAATTCTTCAGGATTAAAATCATACTTTACAGCTTCCATAATAGTAAAAATATCTCTCATTTCATATTCTAACTTATGAATATAAGAAATTGATTTATTTAAATTCATCGTCGATATTTTTTCGATATTACGAAATAAATTATAAATATATCTTTCTACATTTCTCTCCATTAAAAGTTCAAAATCCCCTTCTTGAAATAAAAATCCATATTTCGATTTTTTTATTTGCTCAATTAAACTTTCAATATTTTTGCTATAACATAATTTTTTTAAATCCGAATAATTAAACTGATAGCCAGTTAATAAAACATAATTTAATAATTCTTCTGGAAGTAATTTATAACTTTTCAGTCCTCTATAAATCCATTGAATATTAAGTAAATCACTATTTTTTCCTAAGACCTCTAAAATTGTATTCTCCTTAGAATCGCCTAAAACCTTTTTCATTTCTTTATTTAACTCTTTAAAATATAATACATCCAAACTCATTTCCATATAAAAAAGCCTATTTTCAGCATTCTTATGATTTAACAATATTTTATAATATTTAGTTTGTTTTAAATTTTCAATTAATGCATCCATATTTTTTGAACTACTTAATAATTCATAATTAATATCTGAAAATTTTTCGTTCTCAAATATTTTATATAACTCA
>JAYEHA010000148.1:0-3710 GCA_034659335.1 Bacillota bacterium | reverse complement strand
AAATAAATGCAAAGATTGTATTTGTTCGTGATAGAAATAACTCTAAAAAATGGATAGCAATTATATCAACTGATTTAGAATTAACAGAAGAAGAAATCATAGCTTCGTATGGGAAACGTTGGAGTATAATGCTGATATCGGCATTATACTCCTTATGCCGATATTTCAAAAATGCCGATATTTAATTGAAGTAGTTGAAATAACATACTTTCTCGAATAAATATCGGCATTTATTATTTTAACCCGCATAGTTTTAACAATGTTTCCTCATCATTTTCATATTTAAACTGAATATGATCATTATGTTCATCATTGATTTTTAACTCCATTTTCTTAACTGCATCTCTTTTCATTTTAATAGTAGCAGATGCATATATTCGAGTTGTATCCATACTACTATGTCCAAGCCAATCTGCTACTAATGCTAATGGGACACCCGCTAAATATAAATGCATTGCACGAGTAGTTCTTAGTAAATGCGGATGTAAATGTGGAATAGTTGAACCAGAAGAGAGAACTAAATTCTCATATTTCTTTAAAAATCTTTGTACGTTATCTGGAGACATCTTAGTTTTAATACCATTTCTAATGGTATAAAACAGAAATTCATCTGATGTTTTATTATAACGTTCATGATAGCTCTTAGAGTATTTATAAAATAGCTCAACGGTTTCTTTTGATATAGGAATTACTCTATACTTTTTTCCTTTTCCAATTACATGTAAAGTTGCCTCGCCAGCAGATGTTATTTCAAAATCAACCATTCTTAAATTTAAAATTTCCTGATTTCTACATGCACTTTCATATAATAAAACGATATAAAATTTATCTCTTATACCTATTTTATTGCTTAAGTCAGGTTTAGAAATTATTATTTTTAATTCTTCGATAGTAAGCCAAATAAGTTTTTTAACTCTTTTATCAGGGAATTTTGCTATTTCATTTATCTTATTCAATTCTACATATGAAACGAAATCATTTTTCATTAAATAATTACATAATACACGAAGATGAGAAAGACGCTGGTTGATAGTTGTAGGTAAATTTTTTCTTTCTAATGCTAACCACTCCATAAAAGCAAGGATATTATTTTGATTAAAATCCTTTTCTGTTAATGATGATAGCGGCTTATTTTTTGATTCTTTCAGAAATTTTAAATAAAGTCTAATAGTGTCTTTATATGAATTAATTGTGTTTGAACTTCTTTTTTTTACTACATTCATATATATTTCAATAAAATTTTTAAGTAATTTAAATAATTTAGGCGTTATAATTTTCATTTTAGTTCACCTTCTTTTAAGACATTTATTTTATCCCAATCTATATTAGTCGACTGGCGAAGACGTTCGGGTAATAAATGAATATAATAAAATGTACTTTTAAAATTAACATGTCCCATATATTCAGATAAAAATGGTAAAAGTGTCATAACATCTATACCTTCATCAATCCAACGAATGATATTCCGGCTAGCGAAGGAATGACGCAGATCATAAGGCCTGATGCGGCCTTCTAAACCACTTCTTTTTAAACATATATGAAACTGTCGTGTCATTGATTTAGTTTTAATTGGTCCACCATTCCAGTGTTCAAAAAAGTACTTTCTTTCTCCTATTAATGCATTATATTTTAAGCACATCATTCTCATATCTTCCGACATAATAATATGCCTATCCCTGTTCTTTTTTGATTTCCTAATATAAATATCTCCAGTATCTAAATTTACATCTTCCATTAATAAGTGAAGGGGTTCTGCAGGCCTCATACCACAGGTATACATCATTCTAAATAATACTGGTAATATTATTTCTCTTTTCCTTACTGAAATTGGAGTAATACTATCAACTGCATCGAAGAAAGTTATTAAATTTAAATCATTAAAAATATAAGGTTGGTAGCTTTCACGTTTAATGGTGTAATCGTCGTCTGGCAAATAACATTTTCTATCTGAAAATTTTATAAACTTAGCATAATGTCTCACCAGAGAAATAAATATAGCTTGTGTGTTATTTGATCTGTAATCACGAGATTCTACCCACTTATTAAGCATTTCTTTTGTCATAGCAGATGAATCAGGAAAATTATCTCCACAAAAAACTAAAAATTCTAAAAGCATATTTTTATCAGTAGAGGTTGCATAACCTAAAGATGCTCTTAGTTTTAACATGTCTTCAAAATCTTTTAACAATATTTCTTTAAAGTTCATATTTCACACTCCTTATTGTACTTTTTTATCATTATAAACACCTTTAGTTACGGGGGTATCATCAAAGTTCATAGCACAAAATAATATTTGTTTTCTATTATAAGTTAAATATGGTCTGTCTTCAGAAATGCTTTTATGACCAAGCAATTCTGATATTTCTTGAAGTGGAATTCCTTTTAACGATAATTCAGAGGCAAAACCACGTCGAAGGCTATGAACTGATTTAAAATATTTATTTTTAATTTTAGCAATAGATTGATACTTTTCTAATCGAGCGCATAAAGCATCACTATAATTGATTTTTTGATATGGTGCTTTAGATCTTAAAAATAAATAATGAGTGTCATTTTCAGGACGTCCATTAAGAATATAGTCAGCAATAGCATTTGAAACCTCGTTATTTAAAGGAATAATTATTTTTTGATTCGTTTTACCTTGGTTAATTTCAATCAAATGTTTCTTCCAATCAATATCTTTTAGAGTAAGATTAATAACATCGCCGCCGCGCAATCCTGTTTCGTATATAAGTATAAAAATAGCATAATCTCGAAGTCCGATACTTGTTGTGGTATCAATCGCTTTTAGAATTTGAACCACTTCATTTTTTGTGTAAGGTTCGATTGTTCTAACTGTCGTAGCTTTAATTGTTAACATAGAATAATCATAGGTTATAGTACCAAAATTACTATTTTTAAAATATTTTGATAGTAATTTTAGTGCTCTTGTAATACGATGCATTGTACCAGAATTGGTTTTGTATCCTTCGTCAAGAAAATCTAATAGCAATTGATCATTAACATTATTGATTACAAAATTCTTATCCTCAATAAAGCAAAAAAAATGACGCATTACTTGCTCCATTTCAAGTTTTGCATCATTTTCTAAATTGTTTTTTTCTATAATTTTTTCCATATGAGCTAAATGGTTTGCTGTTGGATTATATTTATAATTTCCTTTTTTGTATTCTAAATTAGGTTTACCAGTTTCATAATAAGTTTTTAATAACAAAATCGCTCTATTGGTAAACCTATAGTATTCATAGCACCAGGAATCATCAACATATTTTTCTTGTGCTTTTTGAGTGAAATCTTTAAATACATTATCATCTAATTTAACATTATATCTACCATAACAATAATTAGCTAAAGAATGATAAATATTATAATAAGGTACCACAGAGGGGGGCTTTAAGCCGTACTCTTTTAAATACAAGAGCAACCCATCTACCGATTCATTTAAATTAACATTCATTTTTCCTCCTTTATTTTATAAAATATCTTTAACATCTATATACCAAAAATGCCGATATTTATTCAAAGAAGTAAGTTATTTTAACTACTTTTAATAAATATCGGCATTTTTGAAATATCGGCATAAGGAGTATCGAGGTTTTCTTCAAAATGTGTAAATCTTATTTGAAATTATCAAAAGAATTTCAGGGCATATCATATGATATGATGGTGGCACATACGACTATTGTTATGACAAGATATATGATTTTATC
>JAYEHA010000147.1:0-3720 GCA_034659335.1 Bacillota bacterium | reverse complement strand
GAGCAAAACATGCAAAAAATAATAAACAATCTAAAAAGAAGTCAAAAATCATACAAATTCATTGTTTACAAAGCATTTGTTGATTTAGCTTCAGAAGATGGAAAACTTAATAAAACAGAATTATTTGATTATGTTAGATATTTTTATTTATCATTAAAAAATAACGGATTTTTGTGTGAAACTAAACATACAGATAGTTCAATTTTAGATATTGAAAATACTGAATTAGAAGCACTTGGGAAATATCTAGAAGGAATGCCTATTGAGAGAATTGATACATTAATTATTAATAGCGATTTAATTGAATACACCGATGATTGGTCAAAAATAGATAAACGGGAATTAAATGAGTTTTTAAATAATAAATTGATAGCATATTATGAAAATAAATTAGATCAAGACATTAGTAACTTTCTTGAAATATTTAGAATTGTTACTAAGAAAGAAGTTGCAAAAACACTTTTTTCTGATGGATTTATTGTAGATATGAAATACCACAAAGAATTTGATAGTATTTTAGGAAGATTAGAAGTGGGAAGTACAGTTGAAATAGAGATTGAATTTAATGAAAAACAATATAACTGTAGAATGCGTAATGTAGTACAAAATAATAGAAAAAAAGAATTATATAGGATTAGCTTCCGTAAAAATTTGAAAGAAGAATTAAATAAATTATATCCATATTATTTTGATTATCTTGACTCAAAAAATGAAAGTGATAAAAATAAATATTATACTTTAATGTATTCAGGAGTTGATAATAAATTTAAATTATTTATAGTTGATAATAGATTATTTATAAAAGATAAAATATGGCTTATATCTAAATTTTATAAAGAAATAATAAAAACAGAAAATTTTAAAGGCCATCCAATAAAAACTATTATAAAAAATGATTTACCTAAAATCATTGAAAATATTTTATATCATAAATATGGTGAAAAATTTGATTTTTTAGGTTCAGCTGATATAGGTAGATGGGCAACAGTACCATGGACTGGACTTAAAACAGATAATGATGTTGGAATGGGATACTTATATTCTAATAAAAAAGATGAAATATATTTAAATAGCTGTTTTATAATGAATAAATTTGAAAACCTAGATTTATTAGAAAAAAGAAAACAATATATTTATAGTAAAATTAAAAACAATAATTTGCTTAAAAATATCGAAAAACTATCAGATACAGGTGTTGGTGCAAAGTATGATGATGCAATTATATACGCAAAAAAATATAATAGTGAAAACCTACCAAGTGAAGAGATTATTGAAAAGGATTTAATGGAGATGTTAAAAATGCATGAAAAAATTAGTAAACTAGATCAAATAAATAAAATAAACTTATACATCAACCAAAAAGGCTTCCATTACCCATCAGGAATAATTGAAAACTTCTACTTATCCCTTAAATCAAAACCCTTTGTATTACTAGCAGGTATATCAGGAACGGGAAAAACAAAACTTGTAGAATTATTTTCAAAGTCAATTGGCTATGAGTTTGAAATTATTCCAGTTAAACCAGACTGGAATGATATGTCAGATTTACTTGGATACAAAGATATTAAAGGTGATTTTATTAAAGGAAAATTATTTAAAGTAATAGTCGAAGCAATAGACAATCCATCTGTAGGTCATATAGTCTGCTTAGATGAAATGAATCTTGCTAGAGTTGAATATTACTTCAGTGATATACTTAGTTTAATGGAAACTAAAAATGAAAACTTTGAATCGAAGTGTTTTGATCTTGATCTTGGTAAGGATAATGAAAATGATAAGAAAATATACATTCCAAACAATCTTTATTTCGTAGGAACAGTAAATATGGACGAAACAACACATCCATTTAGTAAAAAAGTATTAGATAGAGCAAATACAATAGAATTTTCAGAAGTAACATTAGATAACTTACCATTTAATAATGTTTCTGATGGAGTAGATTATAAAAGCTCATTAGATAATTCATTTTTAAAGACTAATTACTTAATACTTAAAGATATTGAAAAGGAATATCATGACTTTATTGAGAATAAAGTAGTAGCTAACCTGATTTCAATTAATAAAGTACTTAAAGAAAATAACCTACATGTCGGCTATAGAGTTCGTGATGAAATTTCTTTTTATATGGTACAAAATGAAAAACTAAAATTATTAGATTATGAAATTGCATTTGACTATCAAATAATGCAAAAAATTCTACCAAGAATACAAGGAAGTAGCAAAGCAATAAAAGAATTGCTTATAAAGCTTTATATCGAGGTTGGTGGAAAGATTAAAGATATTGATGACTATAATATTGCTGATCAAATTAAAAAAGACTTAAATGAAAATAAGAGCGCTAAGGATGATAAACATATTAAATATATTAAATCTGCAGAAAAAATATACTATATGATAAAAAACTATGAAGACGATGGTTTTACAGCATATTGGTTATAGGTAGATATTATGATTGAACTTTTAAAAATAGAAAATGAAGATATTAGGTTTATAATTAAAGGGAAACCAGTTCATCCATATAGTCAAAGAGAAGAAAAAAATAAAAAACTTGAAAAATGTATTCAATTAGAAAAATTCAGTAATAATGAATATCTAATTGAATACTACTCAACAGAAAATAAAAAACTAGAGAAATATAATAATGGTAAAATTGCACCACTATTCTACGAACAGCAAAACTTAACCATATATATTAGGGATAAAAGAGATGGAAAACAAAATTTAACATTTCATCATGTAGATTCATCTATAGAAAACTCTGTAGAAGAAGTTGATAAAGGAATACTATCTGGATTAATTAACTTTAGAAATAATATTGGGAATACTGAATTTATTGTTAAATCAAAAGGAAATGATTTATTTAAATTAACAATAAAAGTATTTCCAACAAAAATAGACTATGAAGAAGATTATAAACAGTTAATGGAAGATATTAACAAAGAAGTTTATAATCTATCTTTTGATTTTTTGAAAAGAACATTTCAAGAAATGTCAGTTACAGATCAAGGTAAAATAAGTGATAGTGAATTCTTTAGTATCCTAATTAATATCTTTGAATCATTTTTAAAAGCCTTTAGACGAGTAGATAATCAAACACACCATAAGCTTGAGAAGATAACAACAATTAAAAGAGCAGGAAAAGTAAAAAGAATAAGTCGACAAGGAATAAAATGGTTAAATAAAAATCCACAATTTTATAATAAAGATAGTGGATTACCAATAAAATTCCTTGATGTAGATAAAAGAATTACATACGATACTTTTGAAAACAAATTTGTAAAATGGATGATAAAAGATGTAATTATAAGAGTAGAAAACTTTAAGATAAAGTATCTTAAAAGTGTAAATGAATATTATGGTGGTACTCCAGATGAAAAAGTATTAGAAAAAATAGAATATATTAATAAAAAATTAAAATCAATAATACATCTAACTTTTTTAAAAGACGTAGGCGATATATATAAACTAGATTCATTATCATTAGTTTTGCAAATGGCCCCTGGTTATAGAAGTTTATATAAGTACTATGTAATGTTAAAAAAAGGATTAACAATAGAAAGTGATTTATTTAAACTATCAATGAAAGATACAGGAGAACTATATGAATATTGGTGTTTTTTAAAGATAAATCAAATACTTAGAGAAGAATATAAACTAATAAGTGAAGATCTTGTTAAGTTTAATTATTCAGGAATAAATGTATCTTTAAGCAAAGGAAAA
>JAYEHA010000146.1:0-3736 GCA_034659335.1 Bacillota bacterium | reverse complement strand
TAAAACTTCACTTTCAACATTTTCATCATATCTACTTTGAACTATTTGATGTGCTTTTGTTCCCTCAACCGCTCGATTTTTAATAGTAAAAGATCTATCTAAATCGCCTTCTTTTAAAATAAATTCAATCAATTGTCTTACAGCTATTTTATATTTCATAATTATCACCACATTGAAAGTTTATCATTTTTCATAATATTTAACAAAAAAAATCTTACAAATTGTAAGATTTTTAATATACTATTTAATTATTAAATGTTAAATATTTTTTTTCCTTATTTAAAACTACTTTCGAATATGATGTTGAATACGTTTTATATTCTTCATAATACCTTGCCAAATTATATGGTCCTCTATTATATTCAGATAAGATTCTAC
The DNA here is from genome assembly GCA_034659335.1 of Bacillota bacterium. Classification (GTDB taxonomy): domain Bacteria; phylum Bacillota; class Clostridia; order Peptostreptococcales; family Acidaminobacteraceae; genus HSG29. The sequence goes on along the minus strand of JAYEHA010000146.1, from coordinate 3,358 downwards.
TATAATTATCACCATAAGCATTTTTTAATAAACTTAAATATGCACCTGCAAGTTCAATATTATACTCTGCCTCAAATATCTTAGACGGGTCATACTCAATTGAAAACTCATTAGCTAACCATTTTTCAGTAGAAGGGATAATTTGCATATAGCCTCTATCATTAGCTGCACCAACCTCATATCTATCAAAGTTACTTTCTAACTCCATAATAGATAAAATTAAAGACGGATTTAAATCATACTTCTTAGCAACTTTTACAAGTACTGCTGAAGTTTCAATATCAATAGGTGTATTTAAAGAAATATCACCCACTTTTTTTATTTCTTCTGCAGTAAGTCCATCAATATTTAAATCAATTATAAGAGTATTTAATCGTTTTTCTAAACTATTTTTCTTTTTTTCAAGTTCATTTATAGTACTCCCTAAAATTGATATCTTAACTTCTAAATCCTCTTTAATTACATTCTCATTTTTCATTATTTCTTTTTCTAAAGCATTAATTTCTTCATTCTTATTATTAAGTATCATAATAAAAGATGAAAAAACCATAACAACCATTAAAACAATGGCAATTACTGCTTTTCTATTATTTAACATTTTATTCACTCCTTAAAATAAAAAGATATAACTAGCAGCTATATCAACACTTAAGGTAGTATATCATATAATTAATTATTGTCAATTAAAATTAGTATGAAATCGTTTCTATATTTTTTTTATTTTTTTTTATATTTTTTTCTTTCAGTATTATATAAATTATTACCATCACAATCAATTACAACTGTTAACGGAAAATCTTTAACTGTTATCCTTCTTATTGCTTCAGGTCCTAACTCATCAAAAGCAATAATATCACATTCAATTATTAAATTTGCTATTAAAGCTCCAGCTCCGCCAATTGCAGCAAAATAAATTGCTTTATTTTTTATAATTGAATCAATAACAGTTTGATTTCTTTCTCCTTTACCAATCATACCTTTTAGTCCTAAATCTAATAAAGGTGTTGTTAAATCATCCATTCTATAACTCGTAGTAGGTCCTGCTGAACCTATAATATTTCCAGGTTTTGTAGGTGATGGTCCAACATAATAAATCACTTGATTATTCAATTCAAAAGGTAATTTTTCACCTTTATTAATTAAATCTACAATCCTTTTATGAGCTTGATCTCTTGCAGTATAAATAATACCACTTAGTAAAATACTATCTCCAGCTTTTAAATTTAATGTTTTTTCTTTAGTTAAAGGAGTTTCAATTTTTTTTATCATAAAATCATCTCCAAATGTCTTGTAGCATGACAACTAATATTCACCGCAACTGGTAACCCTGCAATATGTGTTGGATAAACTTCAATATTAATACCTAATGCAGTTACTGTACCACCTAGTCCTTGAGGTCCAATTCCTAATTTATTTATCTCTTTCAGCATCTCTTTTTCAAATTCTTTTATATACCCCACTTCATTATATGTTGCAATTGGACGCATTAAGGCTTTTTTTGCTATTTCGGTTACTTTATCCATAGTACCACCAACACCTACTCCTACCACAATTGGCGGACAAGGATTAGACCCTGCTTGACTAACTGCTTCTAAAATAAACTTTTTTACACCTTCAATTCCATCAGAAGGTTTTAACATTTTAAGTTTACTCATATTTTCACTACCAAATCCCTTTGGTGAAATTGCTATTTTTAATTTATCACCCTTTACAAAATCATAATGTATTATTGCAGGTGTATTATCAAAAGTATTTTCTCTAATAATAGGATCACTTACAACAGATTTCCTTAAAAAACCGTCTCTATATCCTTGTCTAACGCCTTCATTAATAGCTTCTTTAATATTACCATTAATAAAAACCTCTTGTCCTATTTCTACAAAAGCTACTACCATACCTGTATCCTGACACATTGGCATTCTACTATTTGTTGCAATATCAGCATTTTTCAATATATCTTTCAATATATTTTTACCTATAGGCGATTCCTCTTCATCAATCCCTTTCATTAATGCATTTTTAATATCAGAATTAAGATTATAATTCGATTCAATACACATTTCTTTTACTGCATTTACAATATCCGCAACATCAATTTTACGCATTATCAAACCTTTCTAATCTCTAAATTGTCCATTTCCTCTAACAAGGTATTTATATGTTGTTAATTCTTTCAACCCCATCGGTCCTCTTGCATGTAACTTTTGAGTTGATATACCAATCTCACCACCAAATCCAAATTCTCCACCATCAGTAAATCTAGTAGATGCATTTACATAAACAGTTGATGCATCTATCTCATTTAAAAATCTCTCAGCATTTTCATATGAATTTGTAAGTATAGATTCAGAATGATTTGTAGTATGATGATTAATATGCTTAATTGCTTCATTAATATCTTTAACGACTTTTATAGAAATTTTAAGATCTAAATATTCTGTATCAAAATCTTCTTCAGTTGCCATTTCAATATCTTTCACATATTCTAATGTTTTTTTACATCCTACCACTTCTACATTATTATTTATTAATTCATTAACTACAACCGGTATAAACTCTTTAGCATATAATTCATGAACTAAAAGTGTTTCAATTGCATTACACACTCCAGGCCTTTGAACTTTTGCATTTATTACAATATCAATACCATTTTTCATATTATAACCATTATCTACAAACATATGACAAAGTCCTGAGCCAGTAATAATTGTTGGAACTGTTGCATCACTAACAATCCTTTTTTTAAGACTCTTCCCTCCACGTGGTATTACTACATCAATATAATCATTCATAGTAATTAAATCTTTAACATATTTTCTGTCAGTCTTTTCAATTAATTGACAAGCTCCTTTTGGAAGCCCTTTGTCTATACCGTATTTATTAATTATCTCCATTAAAATTCTATTTGAATAAATTGCTTCAGAACCACCACGTAAAATTATAGCATTCCCAGATTTAAAAGCAAGTCCCATTGCATCTACAGTAACATTTGGTCTTGATTCATAAATCATACCTATAACTCCAATAGGTACTCTTACTTTTGAAATATTTAATCCATTTTCATTAATAAACCCATTAATTATTTCGCCAATCGGATCGTCAAGTGAAGCCATAGTAATTAACCCTTCACTCATAGAAATAAGTCTCTTTTCATTAATAATTAATCTATCTATTAAAGCATTACTTAAATTATTTAACTTACCATTTTCAACGTCTTTTTTATTTTCCTTAAATATTACTTCTTTTTCATTTAATAAGCCTTCTGAAATAGCTAGAAGTATTTCATTTTTCTTTTTTTTATCTAATTTACTAACTTTATAACTAGCTTTCTTAGCTAATTTACCCATTTCTATAACAT